>CAZFGM010000597.1:0-4590 GCA_964518515.1 uncultured Alcaligenaceae bacterium
TGGTTGCTTTCGGCCTGGGTGAAGCTAGGCGAAGGATCCTTGGAATGTAACGGTGGCTCCACCGTCGAGCGGCAACCGAAGGTTGGTTGCCACCGAGACTGTCAAGGCTGCGCCGCCGACGCCTCCGAGTTGATGAGGAGCGGGAAGCTGCGGAAGGGCCAAAGTCGCCAAAACACCTGCGGTGAAAACCGTTCGGTCGCCATGCAGTTTTTACATCCCCAGCAGCCATGCTTGTCGGGGTCGCCAAGGTGGGTCATGACGTAAACGAATTTCTCCCCCGGCTGAAGAAATTCCGTCCTACCCAATGTGTGGATAGGTCGTTGCGACTGTCATGGAACCTTCCGCAAGAAGAACTCCATTAGGACGCGGGCCGCGAACTCACGGCCGCCACACCGGCTCCAAATCGAGCACGAAGCCCGGCAGCTCCGGATCGCCGGCGAGTGTCCGCGGGTTGTCGAGCACCTGCACCGGCTGGCCGGGGCGGTAGACGTGCCCTTGCATTTTGGCCGGATCGATCAGCCAGCCAAGTTGGCAGCCGTTGGCCAGGTATTCTTCCATCTTCTCTTGCAGTTTCTTGAGCCTGTCACTCGGCGACAGCAACTCCATGAGGAAAAACGGGCAAACCGGCAAGAATTTCTGCCGCTGTTCCGGCGTGATCGTGGCCAACTGCTCCGGCGAAACCCACGCCGCATCCGGCGCACGGTTGGCGCCGTTGGGCAATATGTACCCGCCGCTGGGGCCGGTCGCCTTCCCCTTTCCGACAGTCTTGGTCCAGCCATAGAGTTGTGCGGATACCGAGAGATCGCGAAAACCAGAATCTCCTCCTGCTGGCGGCATGATGATCAATTCTCCCTCCGCAGTGCGTTCGAACCATTTGTCCGCGTTCAGTTGGCAGAAATCGAAAAACTGGTCTTGCGTCATCTGTACGACTGGCGACAGCTGAATGCTAAACGGGAAGAAATTGTCCGGCGTAACGGGCTCCGCGGCGGGTAGAGTTCCAATGCTCATGATTCACCTCTCCTGAGGGAAAAGAAATTCCCTGCTATCCGATCAATTCCGCCACCGGCCGGTGATCGCCGACGAGGTATTGCGGGCGGCCGGAGAGGTCGGTGAATTGCGTGCTGGCAACGTCGATCCCAAGACGCTGATAGAGCGTGGCGAAGACGTCGCGGAAGTGAACCGGCCGGGTGCGTGGCTCCTCGCCCCAGCGGGTCGTCGAGCCGAGGACCTGGCCCAGGCGCAGGCCGCCGCCCGCCAGCAGGGCGCTGCACACCTTCGGCCAATGGTCGCGGCCGCCGTTGGCGTTGATCCGCGGCGTGCGGCCGAACTCGCCCCACACCACCACGGCAACGTCGTCTAAAAGACCGCGCTGATCGAGGTCCTCGATCAAGGTCGCGAGTCCAAGATCCAAGAGCGGCAGGGCTTTCCGCGCCTCCGGGAACAGGTCCCGGTGCCAGTCCCAGTTGTGGTCGCCGCGGAGTACCCGGCCGAAGGGGAAGCGGCTAAACGCCAGCGTGACACAGCGGGCCCCGGCTTCGATCACCCGCCGGGCCAGGAGGAACTGATCCAGGTGCGTCTTCCCCTCGCGCTCGTCCGGATAGTCGCGCTCCAGCCCGTAACGGCCGCGGTTGCGCTGGGGTTCCCGGTCCAGGTCGAGGGCATTCGCCAGCCGCGACGAGGTGAGCAGCTCGATGGCCTGCCGCTGAAACGTATCGATACCGTCGGCGGCGCCGCGCGCATCCATCTCTCGGCGAAAACCATCGAAGCTGGCCAGCATGGCCCGGCGGTCGCCAAGGCGACGCAGATCGACCCCGTTGAGCGTGATGTTGCGGCGATCGACGGCCTGCGCTTCAAAGCCGGCGTGGGCCACTCCCAGGTATCCGGGTTGTCCCGGCGGCGTGCGCAGTATGAACCGCGCGTCGGGGTATACGGGGGTCAGATCGACGCACGGCGGCACTCCCGGCACCCGCGTACCCAGCGCTCTGCTTAGCACCGACCCCATGGACGGCCAATCTCCCGCCGGAAACCCGGGCACGAGCGGCGAGGAATCCATGGCCGGATGCGATTCATGGCCCGTCGTGCACCAGTGCGTGTTGTGATCGTCGCGGAAACCGACCAGGGAGCGAATGATGGCCAGCTTTTCCGCCATGCGGGCCAGGCGGGGCATCAGCTCGCAGATGTCGATGCCCGGCACGTTCGTGGCGATCGGTCGAAATTCGCCGCGGATTTCGGCGGGGGCGTCTGGTTTCAGATCGAACGTGTCCAGGTGGGTCGGTCCCCCAGGCAACAGCACCATGATGATGCCCTTGGCCTCACGCCCAGGGACGGCCGTCCCTGAGCTTGCCCGCAGGATGTCCGGCAGCGCCAGGCCTCCCAGCGCCAGCCCGCCGATTTGCAGCCAACTGCGGCGCGACATGCCGTCACAATAACGCGATCGCGGTCCAGGGATAGTCAGCATGGTCAAAACCTCGGCGGGCTGGGAAGAGTCTTGCCTCCCAAATTGTCGCCGACCTTTGCGGCAAGTCAATAGGGGAGGGGAGAAAGTCTCACGGTCGCCACACCGGTTCCAGGTCGAGCATGAAGCCCGGCAGCTCCGGATCACCGGCGAGCGTCTGCGGGTTGTCGAGCACCTGTACCGGCTGGCCGGGGCGGTACACGTGGACCTGCTTCTTTTTCGGATCAATCAGCCAGCCGAGCCGAGCGCCGTTTTCCCTGTACTCTTCCATCTTCTCTTGCGCTGGCGGCAAGCGGTCGGTCGGCGACATCAATTCCGCGATGAAATCCGGACACAGCGGCATAAACTTCTCCAATTCCTCCGCCGTCAGCAAGGCCAAGCGCGACTTGAGTATCCAGGATGCGTCCGGCGAGCGATTGGCGCCGCTTGGCAAGATGAAACCGGTGCTGGAATCGTAAGGTTTTCCGGTTCCATCCGCCTGGGCCCAGTTGTAGAGCTGGGCGCCGAGGGACAGATTTCGCGTTCCGGTTTCGCCGCCTGAGGGGGGCATGATAATCAGGTCTCCTTGGGCGGTTCGTTCAAAGCGCATATTGCGATTCTGCTGACAGAATTCGAAAAACTGCTCCTGCGTCATCGGCAGGGCGGGCAGCAACTGGATTGTCAGCGAGTCAAAATAGGTTTCGATCTCCGGCGAAACATTGGCAAGCGCTGCAGTGCTCATCGTTCACCTCGCAAATCTTGGCGGTTTTTTTTAACAGGTAGTAAAAAGCAGGCGCGAAGAGTAGGCCGGATATCTTGGAATGAAAATTTACCCAGGTAATTTACCGGAGCCAACTGCGGCGCGACATGCCGTCACAATAACGCGATCGCGGTCCAGGGATAGTCAGCATGGTCAAAACCTCGGCGGTCTGGGAATGCACAAAGGGGGTAAACATAATGTACCGAATCGGGCAGGGTTCCGCAATCCTGGGCCCTCGTTATTCTGTCTCACGTCTGGGCGGTGACCCGATAGCTGCCCCACACCGCCGGAAGCTGGTGCAGCGGCAGTGCGCGCAAGCGGCGCTTTTGCTCCTCCACCTCGGCCGGGGTCAGGATTTGCAGCGCCCCGAGCCGGTCGCGCACCTCGTCGTAGAACATCAGCATATTCTCGATCATCAGGCCGTCGGAGCGGCACTCGGTCCAGGAGGCTTGCACGTTGCGGCAACCGGCCAGCTCGAGGGCGCGGGCCAGGGTGGCGCCGGCGGCGGGCGACAGGCGGTTGGCCTGGTAGAGTTGGTTGATGGCCATGGCCCAGACTCCGAGCGGGGCCAGCTCGGGCCGGCCGCTCGCTTCAAGATGGGCCACGCGGGCCAGGGGCGAGCGGAAGTCCGGCTCGAGGAAGCCCAGCCAGGTGCCCGGCCGCAAGACTGCGCGGAGCTTGCCGACCAGGAACTCGACCATCGGCACGTGGTGGAGCACCGTCCGCGCAACCACCACGTCGGCCTCATGCAGCCACGGCCCGGGCTGGGCGATGTCGGCCAGCACCGGCTCGAACCGCGCCGGTCCTGCCGCGGCCACATTCCGGCCGGCCTGGTCGAGAAGCTGCTGGGAAAAATCGACGCCGACCAGCACGCCGCCGGCGCCCAGCCTGCGGAGGATACGGCGGCTAAAGCTGCCGGCGCCGCAGCCCAGCTCCACCACCCGCTCCGCCGGCCCGAGCCGTAGATCGTCGAGCAATTGCTCCGACGCCTCGGCAAAATGGGCGTCCTGGATTTCCAGCCGCCGCGCCGCCGAAGCCGACTGACCGAGCACGTAACCCTGCGATGGGGCCATGGGTTTGCCTTGGGTATTTCTTGGCGAAACGGGTCCCCGTCCTCTTTTCTCCGATTTATTATAATAGAGGGTGGTCTTTCGTGCGGACGTGTTCGAGATGATATACAGAAGTTTTCTGTCTTTGTCAGAATGAGAAAGATGGCTTCCAACAGATCAGGGTCTGCTCGCTAGGCTTTGCATTGGCGGCATTCGTTCTACCCCGATTAACCCTGTTTGGGTAGCAGCCGATGGTTTGATTCTCATCGAACCAATAGACGAATTGGTTGCCATCAATACCATTGCGCTTTTTGCAGGTTTGATGTCGGATTCCCGGTTTTCAGGCC
>CAZFGM010000598.1:0-4590 GCA_964518515.1 uncultured Alcaligenaceae bacterium
GTTCCAACAGCCGGATCGCCTGGGCGGTTTGCTTCAGCTCGGTGAAGGCGCGGGCCGCTTCGACCAGGGCGGCGGCGCTCAATTCGGGGTAGTCGTAGGTGAACGGCACCACCAGGAAGGCGTTGGCCGCCTCCGGATATTTCTTCTGCTCCATGCGGCACAGGCCGATTTGCAGTTGCGCCTTGGCGGCGGTGTCCGTCGCCGTCCTGGCTACCACCTGACCATATTGGGCGATGGCCGGGTCATACTGTTTCTGGTTCTGCAAGGCCCAGCCCATGCCGTAACGCGCTTCATCCACCCACGGACTGTTCGGAAACGCCCCGACCACGCGTTCATGGGCCTTGCGGCTCTCCTCCCAGTTCTGCATATGTGCCCAGGCATGGCCCAAACGCAGGAGGGCGCGGTCGGTCAGGCCGGGGAGGTTTTGCAACGGCGGTTGCGTGGCAAAGACCGACAGCCGCTTGACGGCTTGGTCGAACTGCTTGGCGTCGATGAAGCTTTCACCGGCGCGGTAGTGGGCCTGGCCCAGGTGCGTGCTTTTGACATTGCTGGCCACGGCGTCGAACTGGGCGAGGGCGCCTTTGAGATTGCCCTTGGCCGCGTGGGCGACGCCGATCCGCAAGCGGATTCTCTCGGTCAAATCCTGCGGCGGCTCGCGGTCGAGCCCTTCATTGAGCAGCTGAATCGCCTGGTCGTGCTGCTCGCGCTGGGACAGCAGCTCGGCCAGCTCGAAGCGCGCGTCGGTGGCCAGCGGCAAGTCGGGGAAGGCGGCGACCAGGGCCTGATAACAGACATGCGCTTTCTTCTCCTGCGCCTGGAAGGGAACCTTGGCCAGGGGCACCTCGGGCGGCGGGAATTTTTCCGCGGCCGGCCCGAGCTTCTTGATTATTTCCTGGACGAGAGCCTTTCGGGCGGCGTCGATTTCCGGCTGGGCCAGAAAACGATAGGCCCAGGCCGCCTCGTACAACATGCGGGCACGGACTTCCACCGGCGGCTGCCGATCTTTGAGCTTGGCCGCCTGGTCCTCCAGGTGCGCCACCGCCTGGCGGATCAGGGCAAAGCCTTCCTCGCGGACCTTCAGGGCAGTGGCCGTTTCTTCGGGTTTCTTGGCGGCAATCACCAGCTTGGCGGCCAGGTCGATTTTCTGCTGGCCTTCGTCCTTGAGGCACTGGCCCAGGCGCAGGCCCGCTTCGGCGGCTTCCGGCCGCGTCCCGGCTTCCTTTAACACCTGGGCAAACAGGCCCCGCGCTTCGGGCAGCTTGCCGGCCTCGCGCAGGGCCACGCCGTGATGATAACGCAACAAGTGAAGCCACTCGGCCCGCTGCGGGTCCTTGGACAGCAGCGGTTCATGAAAGTCCCGCCCCTTGGCCAGGACATCAACCGCCTGGCCGGCCTGGTTCTGCGCCCGCAACAAGGTCGCCAGTTGCAAGAGGGCCATCGGAGCCACAGCAGTTGTTTTCAACGGTTCGTTGGTAAACTTGCGCAGCTCGTTGACGGCGAAGTTGACGTCCCCCAGCTGGCCGACCACCTTGGCCCGTTCCAGGAGCGCCTGCGGCTGCAGCGGATGGCCCTGGAACGGCTTGTTCAACAGCCGCTCGTAGACGTTGCGGGCCATTTGTAGAATCTGTTGGCGTTCCTTGGGTTGACCCTGCAACGAGGCCAGGCGCTGCAGGCACAGGCCCAGCTTGAGAATGCCATCGGGGGTGTAGGGTCCCGGCGGACCGGCGACCGTGAACTGCTCTAACAACCCCGCGGCACTCTTGAGCTGGTCTTCCAGCTTGCCGACCGCCAGGGCGTCGTCGGGAACGCCCGCCGGGGCCAGGCGAATCAAGCAATCGGCCATGACGTAGGGCACGACAGCCAGCTCGCCGGCGCGGTCGGCCTGGGGAATGGCCACCAGGGCTTTGTGCGCCTTGTCCAGCTCGCCCATGCGATACCAGGTCAGGCCGAGACTGTAGCGCGCCAGGTTGATTTGCGGATATTCCGGATACTTTTCAATGACGTTGTGCAAACGCTTGAGGGTTTCCTCGCGCAACTGGCCCAGCGCCTTGAGCTGATCAGGATTCTTGGCCTGCGCTTCGAGGGCCAGGGTGCGGAAAAAGCTGTTCTCGGCCGAGCGGAACAGGATGGCCGGCAAAAGGGTGCTCTTGGGGAACTTCTCGAGGAAGCGGGCGGCGGCCTTGTCGGACTCGTCGTAATTGCCGGCCAGGTGCAGGGCGGTGACCAGGCGCTGCGAAATTTCTTCCTCGCGCGGGGGCAAAATCTTCTCGGCGAGCAGTTGGTTATAGGTGGCGGCGGCTTCCTTGTATTGGCGGATCAGCTGCTGCGTGTCGGCCAGATCCAGGAGGATTTCGCCGCGGCGCTCGCGGGCGTCGGGATCGCTGGGCGCAATTTGCGCCGCCCGGTCGGCCGCTGCCCGGAAGGTTCCCAGGGCCGCTTCCAGGGTTTTCTGATAGCCGGCGGGGTTTCCGGCCGCGTCCGGGGCCGAGCCGACCTGGGCCTTGCCTATCCAGTACAGCGCTTGATCGGCGATGCGCTTGTCCTTGTCCACCAGGGAGGCCAGCGTTTTCATGGCGCCGCCGAAATCCTTGAGCTGCACCTGGCAGAATCCAAAGCGCAGCTCCGCATCCAGGCGCAGCGGCGACGTGGGATAGACCTTGGGAAACTCGGCAAAGCGCACCTGGGCCTCGCCGAACTTGGCCGCCTCGTAAAGCAAGACGCCCAGGTAGAAGGTGGATCGCAGGACGTGGTCCGGCGCCGGCCCTTTGAGCAATCCTTCCAGCCGCGTTCTTTCCGCGGCATCCAGTTTGGGCTGTTTGATTTGAATAGCCGCCGCCTTGACCTGCTTGGCATGATCTTCGAGTACGCCTTGATAGTGCAAGGTCGCCTCGGCCCGCTCTTCGGCCTGGTGGTGCGTGCGGGCCAGAAGATAGCGGGCGTGCGTGCCGAAAATGGGGTCGGCAAACGGCGTCAGCATGGTCAGCGACCGTTCCGCCGCCGCATAGTCCTTGAGCAGGAAGCTGGCGAAGCCGTGATAATATCGCCCCAGGTCGCGGTACCGGCTCTTGGCCAGCGTGGCGTCGGTCAAGAACGGCGCGGTCAGGTCTTGAGTTTCCTTGAGCTTGGTTAGGCGCAGGAGCATCTCGGCCTGGTCGCAGCGGGCGCGGACCGCCCACTCCACTTCCACCGGCAGTTCCTTGGCGTCGGGCGGCACGTCCTTGATCCGGCCTTGCAGCACCGTCAGGGCCAGGGCGAACTGCTGGCGAGCCTCCTCGAAGCGCTTGCCGGCGCTGTCGCGGTATTTGGCGGCTTCCGGCGGTTTGGCGTCGGCCGTCGCCAGGTCGGTGACACCCTGCCCGCGTATGGCCAGGCCCAGGTGGTAAAGAATCAGCGGATAATCGGGATGGTCTTTGGCCCCGGCCAGAGTTTGCAAGTGGTCGCGGATTTCGTTGTAGTTGATCGGCAAGGTTTCGAACAGAGCCAGGGCCAGGCCGTAGCGCGCGGCCGGCGCTTCCTTGTGTCCGCCGAATTTGGCCAGAAATTCCCGGAAACGCGTGGCGGCGAAGGGGTAATTTTTCTCGCTATACGCTTTGCGGGCGCTTTGCAGGATCATGTCCGCCTGCTGGTCGGCCGTCATTTGCGCCGCCGCCGGTGAAACCCTCCCGAGCAGGACCGCCAATCCCAACACGCCAAGTCCGATCCAGCTACGTGGTATCCGTGTCATCCGTGGTATCCTCCCAGAGGGTTGGGCCTAAAGTGCTTGTTTGCGACGCAGAAGTTCCGGCAGGTGGGCCACCTGCTTCTCGGTACTCGTAGGTCAGGCTTTCCAGCCTGACCGGTCAGACTGGAAAGTCTGACCTACATCGGTACAGCGTCCCGTTTCGCCGGCCGCGACAGGGGGGTAGGACAAGGCCGGGCGGTTTCCAAACTATTGTGTCAAGGAGAAGGGAAGGCGTCAACACCCTAAATGGTAAAGATTTTTTAACCTGCCGCGGGCGGCTTAGCGGTTGGACGGGCGTTTCACACCACGCCGCGAGCGGCAATGCAACTTCGGCCGCCGGCAAGGACGTTATCCGTGACCCTGCTGTTTCATAAACGCCTCCGAGCGCTTGGCCAATTCCTCGGGCGACAGGTCCTCCTTGTGCGTGGCGATCGTCCAGACGTGTCCAAAGGGGTCCTGTAAAGTTCCCGAGCGGTCGCCGTAGAACTGATCCTTCACCGGCCGGAGTTCCTTGGCGCCGGCGGCGATAGCCTGGCGAAACCGCGCGTCCACGTCTGCGACGTAGAGCAGGATGCTCACCGGCGAGCCGCCGAGCGACTGCGGACTGCGGAATCCCATGTCGGGGAACTCGTCGGCCAGCATGATCGGCGAATTGCCGATCTTGATCTCGGCATGCCCCACCTTGTCGCCGGGGCAGCCCATGCGAAACAACTCGGTGGCGGCAAACGCCTTCTTGTAAAAATCAATGGCGCGGGCCGCCCCCTGGACGATCAAGTACGGCGTCACGGTGTGGTAACCATCGGGGATGGGTTTGACCGGCATGGGTGGGTTCCTTCGTTTATTATTAGCGCCGGTAAACTACAGCGCTA
>CAZFGM010000599.1:0-4588 GCA_964518515.1 uncultured Alcaligenaceae bacterium
TTCAGTCCCGTTCCGGGGTGCGCCCTCTTGACTTTCGAGACCATATAGAGGTTAGGCAGGGCATTCCTATAAGGACAATACGACAACCGGCTCGATCATAGACACCAAATAACAATAGGCCAAAGGATCAGCAGAATCAATAAGCTCACACCTTGGAGCCACAAGAGACCAAAGATGCTATACCCTGGTCGTCCTTGGTTCGTGTAGAATTCAAGAGGGGCATCGAGTTGCCATTTCTTTTCAATTTCCCAAAGGGCTCGACGGGCGTGAATAGTTAATCGACGGCTATAAATGATAGTGGAAGTAACCCAGAACCCAAAAAGAAAAAGTGATCCCACAGCAAGAATGCCCCTGATGCTGCGTGAGTGGGCATTTATGGCTAATGCCAATCCGCCAACCGAAATCGGCAAAAAGACGCTGGCCATTTGCCAAACAATGGCATTGGTTGTTCTAATCCATTGGCTCGCCTCGGAGTACACCTTATCACTGTTGTTCATGGGACGGCAGTCTTCCCAGTCCAACAGCACAATCGAGCCGGTTGGGATACCCTCGCTGTAAATCCCCTCAGCCAGAACCCTCCACTTGTACTGGGGTGCCGTCTCGACTCCTGCCCTATAAAGGGTATCGGCTGCCGCTCTCGCCTCAACTATTTGGACCTCCTGGTAGCGGGTACTGGCGGTATTCTTTCGGCCTGTGACACCCCAGGCAATTACCTTGGCCGTGTCAAGGTAGCCCGCATAAAGGCGCAAGGAAATGCTGATCCTCGTATCAAAGTCGGGAACGTCATCCAAGAACAACGCCGTGCGCTGCTCAAGTTCCTTATTCGCCCTCAAGCGCGTTGCGAACATTGGGCACTGACGCGTGTAGTCTGCCTCAGGAACTTGCTTTTGGACCTCTCGGGCATCCGCGGTGATTAGCTGGTCTATTAATTTCAGGAAGTCGGCCCGTCTTTTGGTCGCTTCACGGAGTGGATTGCCCTGTAATGATAGAGGGAGAACTGGTGGCGCGCCAAACTGTTGATTTGCCGTCTCCAGCAGTAGCTGCATCAACGGATCCATTGTAGTGTCCGGTAGTCCTAATTTGTAATCTGCCTTTGTCCGACAAAGGCAGAAATTTTCTGCATAGCAAAGGATTTTTCTTGACGGCCTACTTCGGAATGTGTACTTATGTATACACCCACTGGAAGAACCAATCATGACAAAGCCAATTTTATCCCCAAAATCCGCCAAGGCAAGGCCCCAAGTTGCTGGATCGGTTGCGGCTGCGTTTGCAGGGGCCAGGTTCTGGTCTGGACATGCAGAATCGGTATGCCGAGTGGTGTCGGCAATTCATCTTGTTCCATGGCAAGCGGCAATCGCTTCGGCGCATCGCGCCAGCACTTATGGGTAATCTTTTGACGCTGAAGGCGGTGCGGGCGTCATAGAGAAAGCAGCCGCGCGTCTTCTGGCCGCTGGCTGGGGTGCTGGCGTGAGCCGCGTTGTCGGTTCGGCTGCATCGGCAATTGTCGCGGCTGACTTTGCAATGGCTCCGGCAACATGAGATAATGCAGTGGGCAGATGGTCTGGCCGTGCCTGTTGCAGGCGAACATGAACTCCTTGACCGCGGGGTCCCAGGCAAGGAAGGGGCGGCTGAGGGCGAACGGCACCGTCAGCAATCGGCTGGAAACGGCCAGGGGATGGAGAACGCACCGTTACCAATCGGCAGGAAACGGCGCGCATGGCCGAACGGCACCGTCAGCAATCGGCAGCAAACGGCCAGAGGACGGCGAACGGCACCGTTACCAATCGGCAGGAAACGGCGCGCCAGGCCAAGCGGGACCGTTACCAATCGGCGGCAAACGGCAGTGACGGGCGTCAGGAAACGCCGAACCCGCCGATTCCTTGTAGTTCTGGAGTAAAGTGACTTCATTAATTTCCGGACGAGCAGGTACGGATCCTGGCGAATTATGCTCTGGAAAACATCGAAGGGCGGGAAAGTGAGCCATAATGTAAGAAATGGGCACAAATCATCGTCCCCAGTTGGCCTGCGGCAGCCCGCCGCCCTTCATTTGCTTTTCGAAAACGAAGTTCTTTTCGGCGGCCTGAAGAAGGGGCTGGACGGAATCGAGGTCGGTCTTCTGGTAGCCCGCTTTTTCGAGGTACATGCCGGCCAGGGCTTGCGGGTCGGGGGGGGGCAGGCGGCGTTGCCGGCGCGGGTGGCTGCGCTCGTACTTGCCCAGTTCGGCCAGGTGCGTCAGGTCCGGTCCGCTCATGTTGCCAGCTTGGCCGATAGGCACGTCCGGTGGAGGCAGCCCTTCCGGGTTGCGGCTGGTCGGGCTGGCCAGGGCCTCGCGCTCGGACACCATCTTGCCCAATTCGACGCTGAGCACCGCGGCCAGCTGGCTCTCCGTCTTGCATTGCTCGACCAGGCCCGCGGTGATCCAGACCAGATCGGTCCCCTGGTGAAACACTTCCGGGCTCGGGCTGCCGATGGCGCCGAACCGGGGCCTCAGGGCAATCTGCGGATTGTCGGCCAAAAGTTTTCGGCCGATGAAATCGACGCGCATGCCCAGCTCGGTAGGCGCCGGCGCATAGCTCACTTGGCGGATCGGCGCCGGCGGCTTCGGGTCGCTCGGCCCAAACAGGTTGGCCGGCACTCGCTCGCTCCGCGTTTCCCCTTTGAACGATTCGGGCAAACAACCGGTCGTGGCCACAAATGGAACCAAAAGGCACAGAAAACGATTCATCGGCAACCTCCTGGAAAACGGGCAGCGGACGGTATCGTCTCGGCAACTTCTTGTCCAGGCAAAATGGTTAACAAACATAACAGCCACAAGCAGAATTCGTTGCGCCGCGCCCCCCCTACACACGCTTGCGACGAATCGTGGCGACCCCGCCAGGGCAACCGTGCCTGCCCGACTTTTCCGAAGGACATGGGACATCGAAGGTTACGGCAAGCGACCAGGACCGCCCTGATTGACCACAGCGCCGATTCGTCGCGCGGCTGCTGCCACACCAAACCACAAGCGATTGTTGGGCCCCTGACGGAACTCGGCGCCCATCCCCTAACTGTCGGATTTTCCTTCAGCGCTGTCGGAAAATCCGACAGCATTTTTTGATTCTGTTTTAACAGCAGCAATTCTAATATGACGTATCAAACGTCACATAAACGACTTGTGGAATTGTTTGAGGAATCGCTGTCATCGGTACCAGTTTTGCCATGCTTTCTAATGGGCGATTGAACAACTTGCAAGCCGACCGCGAGTGCTTGCGGCCGCGAAGGTCGTCGGCCCGCGTCTTTTCAAATCGAACACTACAATCAAACAGTAGCCCACTCGGGAAGGGGCTTGGTTGAAACTGGCCGCACAAGAACAGGCGAATCATGTTGACCTGGCAGCAACTCGTCAGACTTTCTGATTCTGATCTCGGCGGCATTGACATCGCGGACATGAACCTTGCGTGCGCTGCTGGACTGCCGCGTTCGGAGCAGATCAACGTTGACTTCTGCCGAGATCGACTGAACATCATGACGCGTTTTGTCGGCGAGTTCACCGAACGAGTCATGTTGTACTTCTACAGCGGACGCTGCGACTATCCGGATTCCGAACCACGGTTTCGCATTCAAGCAATGATCACCGCGCTGCAAAGGGAGCTGGGGGTCCGTTATCATCCTGGCAGGATCGTTGAAGATGCCGTTTTCGAGCCGGGGAGGCCTTCAACATCGAGGCGTCCGGGCAAGGCATCAGTTTCTTTCCCGACGATTATTACCGGACGGGCCGATCTGCCATGCCGCCCGAGACGATTGAGATGTGCGGCCATTTGGCTTCGCTGTCGCCACGCGAAGAGCTCGCCGTATTCCTCGGGGAGCGCGGTGAGTGTTGGATGCAGGACAGAGTTTACCGGGAAGCGGTTCTGGCCTTCGCTTGGGCGAATGAGCTGGCCCCGCGCCGCCAGCAACATCTTTTCCTGACCTGGCAAGCCCTGCGCACTTGGGATGAATGTCTGCGGCAGCGGCTGCCGCCCGTGCCGCACTTTCCCAAGTTATGCGTGGATTTCCCACCCAGGCGTTTTACCCGGATGCCAAAGGAGTGGGAACAACATATGCTTTGCCTTCGAGTGCGGGAAGGATTGTTGGATGACCCTGAGCTTGAACAGCGCTGGTGGGGACCGGCACGGCAAAATCCCCGCACCCGTCCCCGGGGAATGCCCGCTGCCCTGAAGCTCGATTGCCACTGGAATGACTGAAACGTCTTCTTGTTCCAGGAGATCAAGATGACCTATTCTCCAAACCTCGGCCGCTGGCTCCAGACCGATCCCATCGAATTCGATGGCGGCGACGCAAACCTGTACCGCCTGGTCGGAAATAACCCGGTGAACAGGACGGATCCGTTGGGCCTATCGGCAGTTGGCCATCACCCTGTCATCGTTAGCATAGTCAATGATTTCCTCGAGTCGTTAACCCCGGATGCGGCACGTCTCGCCTTGGGGACATTTACTGGTCCAACCAATCGGCCATCCGCACGGGCTCAAGTACGTGTTCAGCCCGGACTCGTACGCCCGGCTGGCGGCCGCCTACGCCGACCCGAGCACGGCCAGCGATTCTCAAGTGG
>CAZFGM010000600.1:0-4578 GCA_964518515.1 uncultured Alcaligenaceae bacterium
CGCTGAACCAAGGCACAAACGCCCCGGGAATCGCATATTGCAAAAACATCAACAGCGCCAGGCGTCGGTGCATGGGAGGGATCAGTAATTAGTCCGGTGAGCGGGGGACGTTAGTCCCCCGGTTCGAGATCATTTCACCGGGGACTAACGTCCCCCGCTCGCCGAGACATTGGAGAACGGCTGCCAATCGAAGTCGTGAACCAAGAGGGCGCCTCCGGCTAGCCAATCACCACCCGCGGCTGCTTTTCCGGATCCGGTTCGGCATCCAGGATCAGGTCGCGCACCAGCCAGGGGACGTTGCCCTCGCCGAAGAGCAGGAAACTCAAGTTGGCGGCCATGGGACTTTCTCTGGACCAGCCGAAGTGGATTTCCGGCGGCTTGCCCGTCTTGGCCAGCTCCAGGGCCAAGGCGGCGATGACGTGGGCCACCGAAGCGCAGCGGGTCACGCGGATGATCCAGAACCCTTCTTCCTGCTTCACCTCCATGGGCGGAGTTTGCTGGAAATCGCTGGGATCGCCGAGATAGGCCTC
Organism: uncultured Alcaligenaceae bacterium; assembly: GCA_964518515.1. Classification (GTDB taxonomy): domain Bacteria; phylum Planctomycetota; class Planctomycetia; order Gemmatales; family Gemmataceae; genus CAZFGM01. The sequence goes on from CAZFGM010000600.1 coordinate 531, forward strand.
GACAAACACGATGTCCACCTCCTTTCCCAGGCGATGCTCGCGGCGAATGCTTTCTTCCTTGTCGCGCAGGCTGCGGCTGCCCGGCCGGTGCGGCACCAGCACCGGAAATTCGGCGGCCATGATGCTGTTCCACATAAACCGCGATTGCTCATCCTGAAACGCGAAGCCGCCAAAACGCAGCTCCTTGCTGCGCTGGAAGCGCGACACCACCGACGACACCACAATCGCCAGGATAAACCAGGTGGCGATTTTGATGCCGTCGGTCTTGGCGATGACGTTTTCAATCGTGGTGTAAAAGAACACCAGCGAAATGAAGGCGAACGGCCAGGAGAGGCGGACGAACCAGCGGCCCTGGCGGTGCCGCCAGGAATCGATGAGGGCGGCCACGCAGGCGCTGGACATGAGGACCAAGACGCCGGTGGCATAAGCCGCACCCTGATCTTCCACCTTGGCCCCGAAGCGCCAGGTGACAAACAGATTGATGAAGGTAAACAAAACCACCAGCGGACGAAAGGACCGTGTCCACTCGGGGGCCATGCCGTAGCGCGGCAGGAATTGCGGCACCAGGTTCAACAACCCCGCCATGGCACTGGCGCCGGCGAACCACAGGATGATCACCGTGCTCAGGTCGTACAACGTGCCAAACACGTTGCCGAACAGCGGATTGAGGGCGGCTGCCGACGCGCCGTTGCTCAAGGGTTCGCCGTGGGCCAGGTAGGCCAGGGCCCGGTTGAACGCCTTGCCCTCCTTTTGATTGACCGCCTTGTCTTCCTTTTGCAATTCCGCCGGCGCGATCAGGGTGCTGGTCACGAGGGACGATCCCAAGAGAAAGATCGACATGATCACGGCCGCGGTGAGCAGCAGCTTGCGGGTATTGCGGATGCGGCCTTTGGGGTTGTCATGCGTGTCGGTGGGTTGGCCTTTGATAAGGGGCATGACGGCGACACCGGTCTCGAAACCGCTCAGACCCAGAGCCAGCTTGGGAAACAGCAGCAGACACACCGCGGCAATGCCCAGAACGCTGGTGCCCAGGTTGATGGGGTTGTGGAAGTGCCAGTCAGGTCCTCCTTTGCCGACTTTTCCCAGCCAGCCGTCCACCAACTCCCCGTGCTCGCACAAATACACCAGCCCACTGCCCAGGACGATGGCATTGAGGACCAGGTACAGGCCGACAATGGCCACGGCCAGGCCAATGACTTCGCGGAAACCGCGCAGGAACATGGCTCCGAGAGCAACGAGCAGGATCATGGTCACCACCATCTGGGCATGATCGGATTGCAGCTTCTCCGGCCAATTCGGGTTCTTGAGGAGGTGTTCGGCGGCGTCGGCGGCCGACAAGGTCTTGGTGATGACGAAATCCGTGGCCGCAAATCCCAACAGCACCAGCACAAACACCTTGCCCGTCCAACCGTGAATGAGCTGTTCCAGCATGGCGATGGAGCCCTGGCCGTGCGGCGACTTGGCCGCCACCCGGGCATAGACCGGCAGCGCCCCGAACAGAGTCAACAGCACCAACAGTACCGTCGCGAAGGGCGTTAACAGCCCCGTCGCCTCGAAGGCGATGGACGGCTGATAGCCCAGCGTGCTGAAGTAATCCACGCCTGTCAGGCACATGACCCACAGCCAAAAGCTTTGATGGGCGGGCTTTTGGGGTGAACCAATGTCCACGGATTGCTTGGTGTCGTTCATCGAGTATCAGATAACCGGGGAAAGGCACGTTGGGAAGGAAAATCTGAAATTACCAAGCCCCGAGGCGAGTGTTCCGAGCCGGAAGCGTAAGCGACGGGACCCAACGGGACCGTCGCTCACGCTTCCGGCTCGGACGCCGAAGGAGAGGTCTCCAGGAACCGTTTCCCATACCCGACGGGACCGTCGCTCACGCTTCCGGCTCGGAACCCTGCGGACTCGAACCTATTACCCGATGACCACGCGCGGCCGTTTGTCCGGATTGGCTTCCGCAACGAGGAGAAGCTCGCGCACCTTCCACGGCACGTTGCCTTCGCCGAAGGCCAGGTAGCCCCAGCTGGCCGCCATCAGATCCGCCTCGGACCAGCCGAAATGCAAGGCGGGCGGTTTGCTGTCGCGCGACATCTCCAGGCCCACCGCCGCGATGGCATGGGCGATCGACACGCACCGCTCCAACCGAATGACGAAGCGGTTGCCCTCGCGAAATACCTCCACCAGGACCTGTTGATAAAAATCGCTGGGGTCGCCCACCTCGACTTCGAGAAAGACGATCTCGACGCCGGGATCCAGTTGATGGTCCTTGCGAATCTGCTGTTCTTTCTGGTCGCGCTCGTAGCGTCCCGGCCGGTGCGGCACCAGGGCGGGGAAGTCGGCCAGGCGCAGGCTGTCCCACAGGAATTTCGACTGGTCATCCTTGAATTCGAAACCTACGGTGCGCAGCTCGTCCGCCCGCAGGTAGCGAGAAAAGATCGACATCGCCAAAATGGCGCCGATGAACCCGGCGGCGATGAGCAGACCGCTGGGGGAACGCACCATGACGATCAGAGTCGTAATCACAAACAAGCCCGTAATCCAGTAGTACGGCCAGACCAGGCCGGGGCGCGTCCCTGGTTCGCCTTTTTTCTGTTTGCGCCGCCGGGCGCGTTTGTCGAGCACGGTCACGATGCAAGCGCACGAGATGAGCACCAGCACGGCGGCGGTGTAGGCCCCGCGCTGGGCGCTCACGCTGGCGCGAAACCACAACGTGATGACCAGGTTGATGACGGCGAACAGAATGATCAGTACGCCGAAGCGGTGCGTCCAGCGCAGCTCCATGCCGAAGCGCAGGAGGAACTGCGGCAGCAGAACGGCCAGGGCGGCCATGACGCTGGTGCCGGCCAGGGCCAGAATGAGGATAGTGGTGACGTCGTAAACTGTGCCGAAGCCCACGCCGAACAGGTCATGGGCCAGATAAGCCAAGGCGCGGTTCGCCGCGGGCTTGCCTTCCCCCAGGGCTTCCGGCGGAATGAGCAAGGTAGTCACCAGGACCGAACCCAGAAGAAACAGCGACATGATGATGGCAGCCACGATCAAGACTTTGCGCGTGTTGCGAATGCGCAGCCGCAGCGTTTCTTTCTGTTCCGCGGCCGGCACCTTGACTTGCGGCATCAAAATCAGGCTCAATTCAAAACCGGACAGGCCCAGGGCCAGTTGCGGGAAAAACAACAGGCAGATCAATGCCAGGCTCAACCAGCCGTAGTCGCCGTTGACCGCTTGGGGTCTTGGCAAGGGCTCGTGGTGAAGGTTGTCGATCCAGGTGGCCACGATGTCGGGGTTCTGAGCCAGGATCACCAGGCCGCTGACTACGATCACCGCCGTCAGCAGCAGGAACAGCGCGACCAGGGGGACGGCCAGGACAATGACGTTGCGATTGAAACCTTTGCGCAACAGGAACCAGAAGACAAAGCCTAAAAAACCTAACAGCACGGTGACGACGATTTGCCGGATTTCCTCGGGAGACCAGATGACGAAGTCGTCGCCGAACAATTCGCGACAGGTGGTATCGCTCCAGCGGGCCAGGCCTTGGAGAAACTCCTGCCACGGCGTGTAGTCATTGCCGACGACGTGCACGGCGGCGTCGGCCAGCGAGATCGTCTTCAGCATGGTGAAGTCGGTGGCGGCGAAACCGAGCAGGATCAGGATCAGCGTCTTGCCGCGCCAGCCGTGGACCACGCGTTCCATCAAAGCGATGGAGCCTTGCCCGCGGCTGGACCGCCCTGCCACGTAGTAATACACCGGCAGCGCCCCGAACAGGGTGACCAAAACGACGATCACGGTGGCCAGAGGGCCCAAATAACCCGCCACCTCGAACGTGATCGACGGCTGATAGGCCAGGGTGCTGAAATAATCCAGACCCAACAGGCACATCACCCACAACCAAAAATATTCCGGGCTGGGTTTGGGGGCGGACAGACCGGTGGTCGCGGGAGAGGACATGGATTTTTCTCGTGCGGGCGAGTGAGGGGGTCGCCGCTTGCGGTTTTGGTTGTTTACGTTTAGCGCTCGGATTGTCCTTCTAGCAAGCATCCATGCGAGCGCTAAA
>CAZFGM010000601.1:0-4569 GCA_964518515.1 uncultured Alcaligenaceae bacterium
AATTGCCCAGAATGACCCGAACCAAAGGAAGGGTATCCAGGGCGCGCAAGAAGGTTTGCTGATCGGCGCGGGCCGCTCCGCTCAGGAGAGCGGTAAAATACTTGATCTGGCGAATGTCATCGTGCGGCCGCAACAGGCTGAAAAAGCGTTCGATGTTGAACGAAATAGCCGGGCCGATTCCCCGGCGAAAGGCGCAGGGACCAGGAAATCAGATCGATAGCGAAAGTGCTTGTTTGACGACATTTTTTGGGAAAACCCCATTCCAGGCCGTTTTTCCCAAGTCTTTCATTCGAAACACCTTCCGAAAACCTCCACCCCCGAACGCAAGTCTGTGAACCGGCCACGTCCCATGGGCGATAGGGCCAAGCGCTTTGGCCCGCACTACACACCTTAATCGCCTCGGAGACAACCATGTTCCATCTACCACTCGGATCACGCGGGTTTTCATTGCTGGCAACCCTGGCGGTCGTCGGGCTGCTGCCCGGAATCGCTGCCGCCGACGGTCTGGCGATTTACAAACAAGAAATACTCAGCGGCAAGGCGGGGCCTGCCCAGCAGGTCTTCAACGACCCCGCCTTCTTCGGCCGGGCCATCAACGCCGCTTGGGCCGCCGCCCGCCCCGAGCTCGAGCGCCAGCTCAAAAGCGAGCTGGGCAAGAGCAACCGCTTCGGCCGCGGCTTTACTCTTTACGACATCGTCCTCAACTTCGCCCGGTCCGGGCCCGTCCAGGTGCAGGCCCACGGCGCCAACGCCGTGCTCCTGACCTACACGCTCAATGGCAATTACCTGCGCGTCACGTCGACCGTGCCCGGCCCGACGCCCAAGAGCTGGGACCCGACCATCCACGTGAACTTCAACCTGCAACTGCGGATGGTGGTCACCTTGCCCCGGCCCGGAACCGCCGCCCGCGTCACCTGGATCAGCGCCAACCTCACGCGCGTCGAGGCCAGGTCCAAGAGCGTCCTGGTCGCCATCGCCAAGTTCTTCGTGGACTCCTTCGTCAAGGGCGGCACGCGCGGCCTGCTCGAGCGCGGCATTAATCTGGCCAACTCCAAGCTGTCCGCCAAGGTCAACGTCTCTCTTGGCTCTCCCGACCGCATCTTGACGGCGCTGCGCCCGGCGGGTTTCACCGGCTATAAGGCTGAAGTGTTGGGCGGCCGGGTCGTCCTCACCCTGACCCGGACGACGAGCATCCGGGACAGCATTTTCCGGCCTGTGCCGAAAGGCGGACTGCCGGGCCCGGGCGGCGTCTTGCAGAGGCCGACCGGCAGCTCCAGCCCCGGCGGCAACGTGGCGCTGAACCCGCAGCCGCTTCCCCCGCGCGTCCTGACGACCCCCGGCGGCAACGTGGCGCTGAACCCGCAGCCGCTTCCACCGCGCGTCCCGATTTTGCGCTAAGACATCAGCCAGGTTTTCCCTGCCGGCCCGCGGCCAAAGCAAGAGGTCCTTGCCGAGGCCGCGGGCGGGCACTGCTACAAGGACAGGCGCACTGGACGATGCCGCCCTTGGTGAAAGGGGTTTTTTTCTGGTGAGCAGGGAAGCCCGTCATCCAAGCAAGTTGCAAACCAAGACGAAGCCGGCGGCAATCAAGGCGGAGGCCGGGATGGTTAATATCCAGGCCCAAACGACTTGCCCCGCGACCCCCCAGCGCACCGCACTAAATCGCTTCAGCGCACCCACGCCGACAATGGAGCCGGTAATGGTGTGCGTCGTGCTGACCGGGATGCCGCCAAAAACGGTCATGCCCAGAGTGATGGCGGCGCCGGTTTCGGCGCAAAAACCGTCCACCGGGCGCAAGCGAATGATGCGTTGGCCCATGGTTTTCACGATGCGCCAGCCGCCGAAGAGGGTGCCCAAGCCCATGGCCAGGTGACAGGCCAGAACGACTTCGGTGGGGACGTCCCCTGGAGCTTTGCCGCCGACAAAGGCCTCCTGCGACTGTCCGGCAGCCGCGGCCGCAATGAGCAGGACGAAAATGATGCCCATGGTTTTCTGGGCGTCGTTGCCGCCGTGGCCGAGGCTATAGAAGGCGGCCGACAACAGCTGCCCGCGGCGGAAGGTGGTATCCACGCCGCGCGGCGTGGCCTTGCGAAAGATCCAGGTCACCGCCACCGCAATTCCCAGGCCGGTCAGCATGCCGATCAACGGCGCCAAAATAATAAACACCAGGGTTTTGAGGATGCCGCCCCACACCAGGGCCGACAAGCCGGTATTGGCCAGAGCGGCACCCACCAACCCACCGATCAACGCATGCGACGAACTGGTCGGCAATCCCCAGTACCAGGTGATCAAATCCCAGAGCGACGCGGCGATCAGGGTCCCCGCGATCACCCGGTAGTTCACGATGCCGGGATTGATGATGCCCGTGCCCATGGTGTTGGCGACTTTGAGATGAAAGAGCAGGAAGGCGATGACGTTGAAAAAGGCGGCCCAGATCACCGCGGTCTGGGGGCTGAGCACGCGTGTGGACACCACCGTGGCCACGGAATTGGCGGCGTCGTGAAAGCCGTTGAAAAAATCGAAGACCAGGGCAAGGAAAATCAGCACCAGCACCATCATCGGCAGCATGGTGTAATCCACCGTGCTGAAGGGAGCGTCCATTTCGAAAAAGTTCATATCACGATCCCTTGATGACGATCTCGGAAATGACTTCCGCCACGTTTTTGATGGTGTCCACGGTGGCCTCCAGCCATTCATACAATTCGCGCAGCTTGATGAGGGTGAGAATGTCGGGGGGATCGGCAAAGAGGGCGCTGTCCACGGCGCGGTAAATCTTGTCCGCCTCGTTTTCCAGCTGGCTGATTTCCAATAGGTGCCTGTGAATTTCCCCGGGTTTTTTCATGTTGCGGCAGCCCTTGATGGCCTGTTCCAGATGGCCGCACGAATCCTTGATGATGCGCGCCAGTTCGACCGCCTCCGGCGTCGGCCGATCGATGCGGAATTCCTGAAAGCGGTAAGCCGTTTCTTCCATGTTGTCCAGGATGTCGTCCATCTTGTTGGCCAGTTGGTGAATGTCCTCCCGGTCGAACGGCGTGATGAAGCTGCGGTCGAGGGACTTGATGATGCGCTCGCACATTTCGTCGGCGATTTCCTCTTCCTGCTTGAGCTCGAGGCAGCGTTTGGAAATTTGGTCGAACGAGGTGACCAGATCGAGGAACTTGCCGGCCGCCCGCGTGATGGTGGCCGCCATTTGCTCGAACATGTCGTAAAAGCGCATTTCCCGAGGGATGATGTTGAAACCGAACCAACCCATGGGCGGGGCCTCCAAGGAGGATCTTCATTTTTTGAGACTGTAGCAAAGAGTCGGGTTGAAGTGAGGCGCGCCAGCGGTGTAGGCCCGCCGTTCACGGCGGGTGGCAGGATTCCTCACCCCGATTGACCCAGCCGCGTAATGATCCTCCTTCCCGATTACTTGGCTACCGTCTCCATGTTCTTTTTTTCTTCTTCTAGAATTCACCTTTTTTTTATTGAAAAAAGACCCACGTGGGCTTGGAACTTTCGCAAATCCTCTCCGGAAAAAAATGCCATTGCCTCTTCATGGGCGGTGGGACAGCCTAAAGGCTGTACTCCAACTTTCCCCGGCGGTGGATCACCCGCTTGTGGTGCTGGAAACAACCGCGGCCCGATCGCGGTAATAACAGGCGCATTTGGCCAGCTCGATATAATTCACGTCCTGGGGCCGGCGCTTTTTCCAGGCGGCGGCCCAGTCCGTGTGGCACGTTAACAGGATCACCTGAAGTTTGCCGTCGGCGATCAAGTCCAGAAGAAGCTCTTCCGTGCGCGCCCGGCGCTGTGGGTCGAAGGTGACCAAACTGTCGTCGAGAATAATGAAGACCGGGCCGCTCGATTCCGCCAGGGCGCGGGCCACCGCGATCTTAACTGCCAGGGCGGCCTGGTGCCGTTCGCCGTGCGATAGGTGCTGGGGCTGCCACTGCTCCGCAGGGGCACCGTTCTCCGCGATATGGTCTATCCGAAACTGCTGGCTAAGGCTGACCCGCCGAAACAGACCGCCCGTTATCCGTTCGAGATGGTGGGTAACGCGCTTTCCCAACTCGACAGGAACGTTGGCGGTCAATTCCTCGATCTTGTTGGCGATCCGCTCGCTGAGAAGGGCGCGGGCATCCTGCAAGATCAGCTCGCGCTGGAGCTGTTGGCTGGCCTCGTCCAGGTCCGACTGGATGGCGTCCAGGGAGCGATGCGGGCTGACTTGCTTGAGTTGGCCCTCCAGGCCGGCGACTTTTTTCTCGGCTTCCAGCAGGGCGGCCGAAAGCTTTTGCTGTTGCCCCCGCGCCTCCTTCAGGGTCTTTCTGATTTCCTCCAACAAACTTCTGGTGGGTTCGCGCTGCAGCTCATCGGCGTCTTTGTAGGCCGCCGCGCCTTCCCGATGCTGTTTGCGGATTTCCGCCAAGTTGTTTTTCAGAAGTCTCTCATCCAGCTCACTGGGACGTTTTTCTTCGAGAACGGCCACACTATCCTCGGCCTGGGATACCTTTCCGCGTTTCTCAGCGCACGACCTATCTATTTGGTTTGCCGAGGGCAAGTGCTTGCCGGCACAGGCTTCCTTGTCCT
>CAZFGM010000602.1:0-4561 GCA_964518515.1 uncultured Alcaligenaceae bacterium
CGCTCTACGATTTCGATTTCGCCCAGTTCTACCGGGCCGCCGCCGATCCGGTTCTGGCCAAGAAGACCAAGTATCGTTCGCGCGGCATCATGATGCTGCGCGATGACTACATTGTGGTCCACGACGACATGGAGGGCGAAGGGCAGTTCACCTGGTCCAGCGGCGGCGACATGCCGCAGATTTATCAACTCCGGCCCGGCGCTGCGGCCGAAGCTGCGGCCGGTGGCCGGATTCGCCGTTACCGGGGCCGGGGCGATTTCCTCACCGTGATTGCTCCCGCGGCCCTCAAAGCCCGTGCCACCAAGTTCGGGGCCGTGGTCAATGAAACGGAATACCTTTTTGTTAACCAGGCGCCGATCGCCCAGGACGACGGCAAGGTGCTTTTCCAGGGCACGGTGGGTTATGCGCGGCCAAACCAACTGGCGCTATTTGCCGGCACACGGCTAAGACTCGGCGGGTTCGAGATCCGCCGGGAGGGCGGCGACTTCGGCGTCAGCGCCGCGGTGATCGGCAACCAGATCAAGGGCCGGTTCGCCGGACGCCAGGGAGGCCGGGTCGGCATCACCCCGCCTCGCGGCTTCGCCGTGAACAAAGCCAAGGTTACCCTGGGCAGCGACCCGGTTCGGACCGTCATCGACCGCGGGACGATCTGGTTTGACGTGACGATTGGCCTGCGGGATGGCGTGAAGAGTTTCACGATTTCGTTTTAGCCGGCAGCATGGCGCATTCCCCCAGCCTGTCCCTTGGGGACGGGAAACACCGCCATGCCGGGGCATGTGTCGTGGAGGTGGGCAACCTGGCCCTGCCTGGGATTCTGGTTGCCCGTCCCCAAGGAACCTGCATAGGGGAAAAACATGAAACATCGAGGTTTTTCCCGGATTGAATTGTTGGTCGTGATTTGCATCCTCGGCATCGCGGTTGGCATTGGGATCGCTCTGGTTGTGGTAGCCATCCAAAAAGGTCGGGAAGCCGCGGAACGGGAGGCGACCCACAATAACTTACGGAATATCGGAATCACGGTTCATTCCCATAACGCCGATTGGAAAGTGATACCGCCTGGTTTTGGATTGTTTATCAAAACCGAAAAGACTGGCTCCGTTTTTTTTCATCTTCTTCCTTACATGGCATCCAGACCGGATTGGGAAATGGATCGCCATGACGGATTTTTCAGCGTTTACCAGGCCCAATCCGATCCCACGTCAACGATTAAAACTGGCCCGGTCACCAGCTTTGGGGCCAACGCCAATGTCTTTTCAAACGGCGACAAAAACCTTGAGGAAGCCATGCCCGATGGCCTTGCCAACGTGATCCTGTTCGCCACCATCGCCCAGAATTGCCCCAATCCGTCCAACTGGGGGGCTGCCACGGGCCGGCACCTGGTGACCGCCACGCCCGAACCAAAATTCCGGGTAACCGATTCCAGCAACTGCAACCCCGACGGCTTCAGCGGCTTCGGCTCGTTGGGCATCAGTGTGGGCATGGGCGATACCGTGGTGAAGGTGGTCAGTCCAAAACAAGCAAAAAGCGGCTGGGCCTTCGGCATGCTGCCGGCCGACAAGAAAAATCCCGACTTCGACTGAGGGGACCGCAGAACAACCTTTCCTCAAAACAGAATGACAAGCCAAGGTCACCCTCGGCAGCGATTCGACCGCGGCACGATCTGGTTTGACGTGACGATTGTGTTGAAAGATGGCGTGAAAAGTTTCACGATTTCGTTTTAACCTTTTAACCAATTATCGCCAGTGGTTGAGGACAATAAGGTCGTCGGCCAAGGGAATGCCTGCGGCCAATAACTTTCGCAATGCCCGAACTATTCCCGGAGGCCGGAGGTCGCGCTTGGCGTCGTTGTCGCGGCGCACCACCAGAACGCCCGGATGGTGGCCGCCGACAAAGCGTACCAGTTCGTGTAACAATTTGAAATCCTCGTGGTTGTGCGTAAGGAGAACTCGGTTGTCTCCAATGGCGAACTTGAAGTGTTGCGGATCTTTGCGCCCCGCCAGGCCAGCGTTCACCGGGATGACTACGTCGTGTCCGTCGCGCACCAATAACTTGACCAGAAGAGGATGCGCGGAATCGTCATCCAGGTAAATCTTCATCGTTTATTATCCGCGCGTATTCTTGCGGGGTCAGGAATTTATAGTACTTTTTTGGATTGTACTTGTAATCCGGATGGTTCATGCCGCTGGCCGCCAAGAGGCGGTCCTCGCGGGCATGGTCGGCCACCACCACATCCCAGTGTTTCTGGCAATAGGCGATGGCTTCATGGACCGCCTCCACCGGGATGAAGAGAAAAGCGGCTACTTCTGCGGGATTCTGGCCGGGGATAAATCCTTCCTCTTCGTCTTCGCCGTCCACGGTGTAGCCGTAGGGAATTTCCACGCGAATGCGCGACCCCTTGATGAAGGGCTGCCGGTAGAGGGAGCCCGGGCGCGTTTCCAGAAAGCGGAATTCTTTTTCAAGGCTCATAATCATAACTTTACTTTAAACCAATTCCTTTATAAATCTCAATAGCATTACTGGCATTCGTGGAGGAAAAAAACATGAGACGCCAAGGTTTTTCCCGGATTGAATTGCTGATTGTGATTGGCATTCTCGGCATCGCGACGGCCTTGGTATTTGCGGCTGCTCAAAAAGTCCGCGAAGCGGCAGCCCGTGCGGCTACCCACAACAACATGCGGCAAATCGGTATTGTGGTTCATTCTCTTAACATCGACTGGAAAGCGATACCGCCAGGATATGGATTGTTTATCAAAATGGGAAAGACCGGGTCCGTGTTTTTTCATCTCCTTCCTTACATCGAATCCAGACCGGATTGGGACATGGATCGCCACGATGGTTTTTTCGCCGTTTTCCAGGCCCAATCCGATCCCACGTCAACGATTAAAACTGGCCCGGTCACCAGCTTTGGGGCCAACGCCAATGTCTTTTCAAACGGCGACAAAAACCTTGAGGAAGCCATGCCCGATGGCCTTGCCAACGTGATCCTGTTCGCCACCATCGCCCAGAATTGCCCCAATCCGTCCAACTGGGGGGCTGCCACGGGCCGGCACCTGGTGACCGCCACGCCCGAACCAAAATTCCGGGTAACCGATTCCAGCAACTGCAACCCCGACGGCTTCAGCGGCTTCGGCTCGTTGGGCATCAGTGTGGGCATGGGCGATACCGTGGTGAAGGTGGTCAGTCCAAAACAAGCAAAAAGCGGCTGGGCCTTCGGCATGCTGCCGGCCGACAAGAAAAATCCCGACTTCGACTGAGGGGATATTCCCCCCCGAGGGACTCGGCATTCTCCCAGATTATTCCTTCTGGACAAGCAAGGAAGCGGGCATCGCGTGGGGGGTTCACCCCAGCAAGGCCACCACTTCCATTTGCGGCGCTGGGCCGGTGACGTGTACCCGGCTGTTTCAAACGCCTGTTGGCGGCGCAGCATCCAGTACACGGCCCGGGCCAGCTTGGCGGCCAGGATGCCCAGGGCCTTGCCCTTGCCGCGCTGCTTCTCCAGGCGGGCCACGAAACGCTTGGCCTGGTCGCTCTCGCGCAGAAACAACGTCGCCGCCTCGCCGAAAGCCCAGCGCAAGTGGGCGTTGCCGATCTTCTTCTGGCCGTAGCCGCACTTCTTGCCCGCCGATTCGTGCGAAGGCCGCACCAGCCGGGCGTCCGGCGGCGGCCAGGCCCTCGACCAAGGGGCCGAAGTATTCCGGGTCGGTCGCCAGGTAAAAGAGGCGGTGGCCGGGCAAGTGCGTCTTCCACATCCTGAAGGCCAGGCCGCCAAGCGCCGCCCCGGTCCCAAAGTCCGCTCGATGATAAAACGCCTTGCCGAGAGAACCGTCATCACTGTCTGGCCCGGCGGTCCGAAAGGGGGCCACGGCCTTGTTTAACTCTTGGCGAAAAGTATCGTCGCTCTATTCTCGGCGGGCGACCCCGACCAGGGCGAATTCCTCGGGCAGGAACCCGCTTTGCCACAGGCCGAACAGCGCGGGAAATAACTTCCGGGCCGCCAGATCGCCGGTCGCCCCGAAAAGGACGAAGGTGAACGGCTCGGGCCGCTGCACCCCCGGAACGAAGGGAGAGGGCTGGGGAGCCGAGCCCGCTGGATGAATCACGGTTGGCGCTTCCATAAAGGTTTCCTTTCGCCTTGGGTGGCGGCGCTTTGGGGAAGCTTGCGCGCCGGCAAGATGGCGACACGGACGGCTTGGCATGTCGAAATGGCCGGCCAGCTCGCCGGCGGACCGTTCGCCGCGGCGCAACAGGCGCAGGATGGCGCGGCGTGTCGGATCGGCCAGGGCTTTGAAGACGGTGTTGAGGGGCACGGTTAAGATTTTGTATTTAGGAAATTATCTAAATAAAGAATAATCCCTAAAAGCCGCGAAAGTCAATCCCCGGAATGTATTCGTGGAGAGGAATGGAGGAACAGGGCGGCCGTCAGGCCACAACCAAAGATAGACCCTCGCCATGACTGTGGAGACCGCTCGCCCTATGCCGAGAGGTCTAGCCGGTTGCCGGTTTATTTTTTGTAACCGTTCACCTATCTTTTATTCCCGAGGGTAATTCGGCTGTGGGGCAG
>CAZFGM010000603.1:0-4561 GCA_964518515.1 uncultured Alcaligenaceae bacterium
GGGCTTTCCAGCCCGACCTGAACCGCCCAAGCTCAATGAATCTGGGCAAGGGACCTCGGCCTGGAAAGGCCGACCTACAATTGCGTTGCAAAGCCGGCGAGGCGCTGAGGTTTTTGGACGACATCCAGCAAGTGCCAACAAAAACTGCTTAGATCTCCCCACGTCCATCGGGTTATTTCCTACCATCCTTCCAAGTTTACCGTTTCCACGCCGTCACCATCATGCAGTCGCATTGGCGGGTGAAGAAGCTGTACCAGGTGGCCAGGGAAGAAAGAGTTCGGCCGGTCAGCCAGCGGTGCCAGCGCGTGCCGAGGGGGTCGCGGCAGGCGGCCCTAGCCGAGGCGCGGAGCCAGCTGGCGTGGCGGACCATGCGGATTTTGCCGGCCTTGAAACCAGCGCGGTGCAGCACCAGCCGCAACGTCCACGGGGCGAAGTGCGTCAGGTGCCGCGGCAGGTCCAGGCCGTACCAGGCGTGGCCGAACCAGCGAAACGCCAGGCTGTCGATGTTCGGCACGGCCACGATCAGCTTGCCGCGCGGCGCCAGCAGGCGATGGGCCTCGCGCAGCACTTCCAGCGGATCGTGGACGTGTTCGAGCGATTGCCACATGGTGATGACGTCGAAAGTGGCCCGGCGGAGCTGGGGATGCGGCAGGGTGCCGGCCAGGGCGCGCAGGCGCGGCTGCGGCGGAATGTCGGCCACGGCAGGGGCGGCCAGATCCAGTCCGGTGACGTCCCAGCCCTGATGATGCATGCGCCACAAGTACGAGCCGCCGCCGCAGCCGAAATCCAGCAGTCGGCCTTCGCCTTCCAACGGCAGCACCTTGCGCTTGTTCTTGGACAACCGACCCAGCAGCCGCCGCCACCACGGCAAGCCCGGCGGTTTGTTCTGATGCGGCTGGTAGGCCAAGGGATAAAACTGGCCGATGGCTCGCCGACTAGGCCGCGGGTTGGTGAAACACAGGCCGCAGTCCAGGCATTGCACGACGAGAAACCACAGGCCCGCCGCGCCCGGCCAGCGGTCGGGCGCCTCGACCAGCGGCGACCAACGCCGGCCGCCACACAACGGACAAGCGCATTCCTCCCAGTCGATGGCGGCATCGGTTTGGGGAGAAGGGGCTTCGAGATCGGTGGCCACGAAGCGCATGGCATCCTTACCCCCTTTTGCCACGTTGCCCAGGCTTCCGCCATGTGGCAGAATATTCCTGGGCGGCGCCGAACTATACCGGCCGCGGCGACCAGGGTCAACCGCGTTCGGCCTTGTTCAAGTCACGGTTACCGTGGACAGGTCGGCGACCTGCCTTCGGCGACTTGCCTTCGGTGACCGAAAGCTTGGCAGGTCGGCGACCTGCCCCACGAACTGTCTGGCCCACTGGCCTTCAAGCCCGGCGAATCCATGGAAATCCTGGTGCTTGCGGACGATCCGGCGCGAGGCAAGACCTTGCGCCGCGGACTGGAATATGCCCGCCATGAGGTCGTATGGATCAAGGACCCGGGCAAAGGAAGGGAGGCCGCGCACCGCCAGCCGTGGGATGCCATTCTTCTGGACCTGAGAACGCCTGGCGAAACCGGCTTGACCTTCCTCAAATCCCTGCGGCAGGAGGGAGTGCGCTCCCCGGTCGTGGTGCTGGCGGCCGGGAGCGCGGTGGACGAGCGCGTGGCCCTGCTCCGGGCCGGAGCCGACGATTGCCTGGCCCGGCCATACGCCCTGGTGGAATTGCTGGCCCGGCTGGAAGCGCTGGCCCGCCGCGCCGGGGATCGGCCCACCGCCACTCTGCAGGTGGGCGACCTTACTCTCGATCTGACTACGCGTCAGGCCTTGTGCGGCGACGTCGAGATTCTCCTGACTCCCACTGAGTTCAGCATTCTGGAAATGCTCATGCGTTACGCCGGCCAGGTCGTCACGCGCAAGATGGTCTGCGAGCATCTGTGGGAAGCCCACTGGGAAGGTACGACCAACGTGCTGGAAGTGCACATCAATCGGCTAAGGAATAAGCTGCAGCGCGTTGGCCAGGATTTTTTGATTCAGACCGTGCGCGGGCGGGGATATGTCCTGCGAACTCCATGAACCAATGCTTCTGCCACGACTTTTCTTTCTCCTTCTCTTTCTCTTTTTCCATTTTGCGAGAAATAAAACGGAGAAAAAGAAGGAAGAAGAGAAAGAGAAGGAGAAGGAAAAATCTGGTCACCGTTTACCAGCCTGGCAATAACTGAGCGACAGCAGAGCGAAGGCGGTAGCCAGTTCCGGGGTAGCCTCGCCGAAGGTCTTGTCGCCGGCGTTTCGCCAACTGCCGTCGGGCTGTTGCCGCTTCTTGAGGGCGTCGAACAGCTCGCGGCGCCAGTCGTGTTTCTTGCCGGCGGCGTCGGTGAAGCGGTCTTCGCCCCAGGCGGCCATGGCCTTGGCGAAGGTGTGGTAGTAATAGTACAGGCCGGCTTGTTTCATGCCGGGATTTTCCTCGAGCGTATAGTGCCGCCGCACCCAGCTAATCGCCGCCTTGACGCGCGGATCGTCCTTGCTGACGCCGGCGTACAGAAAACTCTTCAGCCCGCTGTAGGTCATACCCCCCAGCGAGCGCAAGCCGCCCGCCGGCGTCACGTGCCGTTTGTCGTCCGGATCGGGCTGGTACACGAAGCCGCCTTCATCATCCTTGCTGGTTTTCTGGGCGAAGGGCTGGTCGTTGAACTCGCCCTTGAGATTCTGGCAGCGGTTGAGGAATTTCAGGGCGTTCTTGATGGCCGGGTCGTCCTTGGATAAACCGCTGGCGAGCAGGGCTTCGACGGCGAAGGCGCTGTTGGACAGGTCCGGCGGTTTCTTGCCGTCGTAGCCGAAGCCGCCGAATTTCTTGTCCTTCTCGTCGGTGGTTCGCTCGTCGAATTGCAGGCCCTTGAGGAACTTGACGGCGTTCTGGAGCACTTTTTTGTAGCGGGCGTCCTTGGTTTCCTGAAACGCCATGACGGCGACGCTGGTGGTGTAATTGGCCAGGAACTTGTCGTAGATACCGCCGTCGGGCTGCACGTTCTTTTCCAAAAAGGCAAGGGTGCGGACGACCAGCGGTTCCTTGGGCCTGACGCCGTTGCGGACCAGGCCTGCCGCCACCAGGGCGGAGACGCCCGGCCCGGCAATCTTGGGGGCGAACCCACCCTCCGCGGTCTGTTGACTCTTCAAGTAATTGATGGCCTTGGACAAGACTTCCTGGACTTCTTTGGGATCAGGGCCCAAGTCCGCCTGCCCGGCCCCACGACCTGGTGCAAAGAATATCAGCCAGGCCAACGAAACGATGAACCACGGAAGCGATTTCATAAAGGTCTCCTCGTGCCAACGCGGATATTTCTGTATTGTACCCGACGGGGGTTAGGGTGCGAAGGAATTTGTTCCGGACGATACCCCCCGGGCTCGAAGAAAGACTGCGGCTTTGCAACGAATTAGTAGGTCGGGTGAAGATCGCAGTCGATCCTGTGCTTTCCCAACTGTTTTGCAGAAGATGCGTGGATGTCGAGGGCTACTTCTATATTGGTGCCGCGGACGGCAAGCCAATTTCCCTGACTCGGGAAGATTACTACGAGTTGGCGCGGTTGCCTGCGGAGCAAAGGAGCAAACGTCTGGCTGCCTTGACCGGGATACAGGGCCCCAGCCCCGTGGCAGACGGAATGATCAGCTACCGCCGGTCCCCGTCGTCTCCCGCCGCCCTTGCGACCTGTTTGGCGCTACTCGCCGCGGGGGTTGCTCTGGGGTTGTACTGGATACCGGCTGATCCGCTCTACGAGCTGACGCGGCCTGGCACGAGCCTGCTCGCCCAAGTTTTCGCCATCGCGGCGGCCGCAGCCACCGCCCTGGGCGGGATCGGCTTGGCGTGGGTTCTCCGCAATCGGGCAGCGGGTGCCGCCCTCCTTGGAACCCAGCCGCCGGGAGATACAATCATAGAGGTCGTGCCAGTTGCGTCCGCGGTTGAAAGGAGAAAGCATTCGCCCTACGCTGTCCCAACCAGTACAAGGTGAATTTCTCCCGGCCCGTGTACGCCGGTGACCAGTTTGAGCTCGATGTCGCCGGTCTTGCTCGGCCCGGTGATGAGAGTCAAACTCGAAGGCAATTGGCTGGGATTGGGCAGGCTGAACAAATCGAACAGGTCGGGAAGGGCCTGGCTGCGATGGGCGACGGCGATGTGGATGGGTGGCAGCAAGGACAGCGCGCGGGGTTCGTCGGCACCGGACGCCGCCACCACCGTGCCGGTCTCGGCGATCAGGTAAGCGACGCCGGAAATGCCCAGGTCGGCGGCGAACAGTTCCTCGCGATTTGTAGCGGGAGAATCCGTTTCCCAAACTTCCAAGCCTTTTTCCGTCAGGAGCGGGGACAAGTCCAGCGGATCGAGGAATGGTCCTCGTCCCAGAAGGATTTTCTTCGCCTGTCGGGTGTGCACCAGGTCCAGAATCACCAGCCGAGCGGTTTCTTTACTCGATACCTGGTGAAAATGGCCTCCCGCCGCGATCAGTTCCGCGCGAAAGTGCTCGACAGGATCAGGCCCGCCTCCCTGGTAGCCGAGGTTGCCGCGCTCCGGCAGTGGGGGAA
>CAZFGM010000604.1:0-4557 GCA_964518515.1 uncultured Alcaligenaceae bacterium
GTAGGGAACGCCCTCCGTGGCGTTCCGTGGGTTTGCCGGGATCCCGTCCCACCGGAACGGCACAGAGGCCGTTCCCTACAGGATTGCGCCTACAAACCGTATCGTGCACCCGGCGGGAATCCAACCTGATCAATCCGGCACCCTCGGGAAAAGGGGATTTCGGATTCGGCCCTTGGATCGGTCGATGGGCTTTGTTAAGATCGTAGGAAGAAACCGCGCAACTCCGAATGTTGGTAGTGCGGGCTTCAGCCCATTTGAAGCTGCACGAACCTCTAGGTCCCACAAGGTTCGGGTCATGCTCATGCGAGCCCAACTCTTGCCTCTGGATGGCGGCACCCCCATCGAGGTCGTCAAGGACATGACGCTGGTGGGCCGCAAGGAAGAGTGCGACCTGCGCCTGGACCACAAAAGCGTTTCCAAGCTGCACTGCGTCCTGGTCAAGACCGACGGCCTGCTGCTGTTGCGCGATCTGGGCAGCACCAACGGTACGCGGGTCAACGGCCAGCGGGTCCGCCGGGCCGCCCTTCTGCCCAACGATAAGCTGACGATTGCCGGCTTTTCCTACAAAATCCTGTTCGGCGCCGGCGCGGCGCCGTTGTCGCCGGAAGAACATACCCAACACCTGGAAGCCGGGGAACTGGCCCAGCTCCTGGGCAAAGCCAAAGCCCCCGGCCAGCCGAAAATGGATAGCTCCCTGGAAATGCCCATCATGCCGGTCCAGGCCCAGGAACTCCCCGACGTTTACCCGGAGGAGGAACCGAAAAAGATGAAAGGATGAAAGGATGAAAGTGTTTTGGTTCAGCCTGAACTGGAAGAATGCCGCGATTGAGTTAACGAGTTGGGGTGACGTTACCCTCTGGGACACGTTGTAGTGAACGACTGCGCATCTGGATACCCTCCTTAAAAAGCAATTTTGCCGTCGAAAAGTTGCCCACCCCTGCGCGGTCAATGTGGCGGCAAGTTTTCAACTTGCCGTACCGGCCGGTTGGAACCGGGCCAGTCCATTTAGGCACAAAGGCAGCCCGAATTTTACCCGGAAATTCTGCGACGGCGGCCGTTTGGCGAAGAAGTTCAACGGTATTTCAGTCCAACCAACCTTTTCAATTCCCGAATTTCCCCGTCGATCTCCCCTTCTTGGCCAACCTGTTCCCGAATCTCCGCCCGCAATAGGCGATCAAACCGTTTCTTTCCCTTGTCCAGAATATTGCGGACCTGATCGCGGGAAAGGCCATACTGGTGGGCCAGGACTTCCTGGCCGGGTCGCTTGCCGGGCGGGGCAAAATAGGCCTCGAACATTGCGAACCAGGTTTGCCGGCCCTCCCCGGAAAAAAATTCCCGCAGCTGGTGACGCACCGTGTCCATCACGGCGGCCGCCCATTGGCGGTTGAAAACCTCTTCCGGGGTTTCGTTCGTTGATGGTTCATAGGACCGCTCCTGGTCTCCAAGCATGCCTTGAAGGGAAACCATTTTGCGCTCGAAACGCTTCCGCCGGGGCAGACGCGACATTCCCTGGTCCGCCAGAAAGCTTGTCAAAACCTTGAGCAAAAAGGTGCGAAACCGGCCCCGCCCAGGGTCGGCCCGCGCCACCCAATCCCGCTCCAGGACAAAGCGCAGGAAAAACTCCTGGGTCAAATCCTCGGCTTCATGCACAGAGTAGTTTCTGGCTCGAAGAAAATAAAAAACAGGCTTCCGGTACAGCGCCAGGAAGCGGTTCAGCGCTTTCTGGTGTTCCGGATGCCCGCGGTCCTGAACCTTCTCGATAAAGCTCCACGCCGTGGTCGGAAAAGAGCCGGAACCGGAATTGGCCTCGCCGGTGGACATGACATACCCCCGGGCAGCCATTGTCCGGGCGCCTTTTCTTTTTGTCAAAATATTACCCCCAAAAATCTCCAGTTTCCCGAAGAAGATGTGCCGGACGCAAGGAGGCTAAACAACTCTCGACTCATGAACAACACCTTTTTCGGAGGGACCGTCATGCAAATCGGTTACTGGAGCTTTGACGAAACAAATCTGGAACTGGCCCGGGACTGGGCGGAAAAAACCGGCGCCGTGGTGCAACAGCTCTTCTGCCGGAATGGGGAGAAAACCCAAGCAATGGACGCCTTCCTGTATGATCTGGATTGCTGGCCCGCCCCGGACCGGCAAACTCTGATTGCCCGGCTGCTGGCAGCTCCGCCGGTTCAACCCGTGGCCGTTCATGGGTACAACCTGGATGAGGCCACATGTCAAAAACTGCAAACCGCCGGCGTCCTGGTCTTTTCCCGCCTGGAAAAGGACCTGATCGAGCAGTTGCGGAACGCCTTCGTCCTGGCCCTGACGGTGAAACCGGCTCCGGAACCCAACAAGGAAATGGTCCTGGGGTTGGGGATTCAATCGTAGGCCAAGATAATTCCACGGAAGCTTCTCTAACAAAAATGCCAAACAAGCCACTGGACACTCGGCCCGCAGCGCGCGACAATACGCCAACATATTTCCCTGGCGAATAAACTATCGGCGGTTGCCATGGCCATTATCAAGGTAACCTGTCCCCAATGCCGTGAAGGGCTTTCGGCCGAGGATTCCCAGGTCGGCCAAAAAGTCCGCTGCGGGAATCCCGAGTGCCAGACCACCTTCGTGGTCAGGAATACCGGGTCGGCCTCCGAACAAGCCCAATCTTTTCCTCGAGAGGCGGGGAGGCGGAAACGACAGATAGGCGAGGACGGCATACCCTTGGTCTGGGAACCGGGAGATGTTATTCTCGATCTTTACGAGGTCCGGCCCCTTAGTGAGAACCAACCCTTCGCCGAAGGCGGCATGGGCCGTGTCAACCGCGTTTGGCACCGTGGTTGGCAAACCGACCTCGCGGTCAAAAGTGTCCATCCCGAAAAAATCAGCAATCCCTCCATGGTGGAGAACTTCAAGCGCGAGGCCGAAGTTTGGGTCAACCAACTTGGCCTCCATCCGCACATCGTCTCTTGCCATTATGTGCGGGTCCTGGGCAGCCTACCCAGAATTTTCGCGGAATTCGTGGATGGCGGCACCCTTCTGGAGTGGATCCGCTCGGGCCAACTCTACGCAGGCGGGCCGGACCTGGCCTTGCAACGTATTTTGGACGTTGGCATTCAATTTGCCTGGGGCCTTCATTACGCCCACGAGCAAGGATTGATTCATCAGGATGTGAAACCCGCCAATGTTATGCTGACCAAGGATGGAGTCGCCAGGGTAACGGATTTCGGCTTGGCAAAAGCCCGGGCCTTTAGTGGGGAAGAAAAGAAACCGCCTCCAAAGGCAACAATTCTGGCCAGTTGGGGTGGAATGACCGAAGCCTATTGTTCGCCCGAGCAAGCACGGATCGGCGCCCTAAAGAAGGCCGGCGTGCCAAAAGAAAAATGGCCCTCGCTCACGCGGCAAACGGACCTCTGGAGCTGGGCCGTTTCCATGCTGGAGATGTTTACTGGGGAAGTTACTTGGCATTCAGGCCAAGTAGCCGGAGCGGCACTGGAACGGTACTTGCAAGTTGGGACCGCAGATGAAAAACATCCACGAATGCCCGTAGAGCTAAGAGAACTTTTGCGCAAGTGCTTCCTGTCCCAGCCGGAAGCGCGTCCCAAGGACATGCTCGAGGTGGCTAACCTTCTTAAACAGATTTTTCAAAGCCTCACGAACGCCCCCTATCGACGGCAGGAAGCAAAACCTGCCGAAGGTCTGGCGGCCACGCTTAATAATAGGGCGGTGTCTTTGCTGGACTTGGGAAAACAGAAGGAGGCGAAGGAGCTTTGGCAAAAGGGTCTCAAGGCTGAGGAATACCATCCCGAATCTACCTATAACCTCGGGCTTGTACGCTGGCGAGCGGGCGAGATTTCGGACGAATCTTTCCTTCTCAATTTGAAGGAAGTCGCCGCCTCTTACCCCCGAAACTGGCTCCCCTGGTATTTGCTCGCCGAAGGTCACTTGGAAAAAGGGGATAGCGATTCAGCCCTGCGAGCCCTGCAAAAAATTCCCATGCCGGACAATGAACGAGACGAGGTTCTCAGCCTCCTAGGCCTGGCTGGGCAAGTCGGTTTTTCCCCCAAATGTCTGAATACCTTCGGTGAAACCGCCGAGCCAAAAACTTGGGAGGAGGTGGTAGCGGTTTGTTTTACCCCGGATGGTTATGCCTTGGCGGGGACGGGTCTTTTTCCCGACGAGCGCGAATTTTTGCCCGGGGCCGGTTCCTTTCTCGGCAAAATCCAGGTTTGGAACGTTCTTTCCGGCAAACCTGCGGAAACCTTTGACTGCCATCACATGGGGCTGACTGCACTTTGCATAAGTGGCAACGGCCAATTTCTTCTTTCCGCGGGAAGAGATCGCATGCTCCAACTGTGGGAGTCTCTTTCCGGCCGATTTTTGGCGAAAGGAAAAGATCCCTCTCCAAGAATTAGATCGGTTTATCTAAGCCAGGATGGGGACCTAGTCCTTTCCGGAGGGGACGATCAACTTTGCCGGTTATGGGAAGTGGTTTCAAAAAAGAGGCTCTGCGCCAACCGTGTGGATTAAGTCGAGGCAAAGCCAAAGCAGTGCAGAACTCGTAGCCGGAAG
>CAZFGM010000605.1:0-4548 GCA_964518515.1 uncultured Alcaligenaceae bacterium
GGTACAAAAAGAGGATCAGAGCGATTTCTACTCAAGAGGCCGGGAATTGCTGGTATGTCACCCGAAATACTGTCATACGGTATGTCACCCGAAATAAACCCCACGGAACGTTAGCCCAGACTAAGCGAATAAGCGAATTTCCGGTTAACAAAATGCCCCAGGGAGTCAATATCACGGGGGACGGGCCGGGGCCACGGGGGGGCCGCTTACCCCCCCCAAGCGAGCGGCCCCCGCTCAAGCGAAGTTTTGCCAGTGGCCCGGTGTAGTGGCGGAACCGTAGTTGCGGAACCTGTAGTTGCGGAACCCACGGCGAGCATCATCGTACTACCTTCCCCACTTGGTCGGGCGATGACCTTGGACGGTGGTGAAAAAGGTAGGACGTTGATTTCTACCTACTTTTTCCTCCCACTCTCCACCAGGGCCAGCATGGCCCGGCGGATCGCCTCGGGCAGTTCGGGCCAGGCGTCGATGACGCGGGCCAGATCGGGGTCGATTTGCGTTTCACGGGCCAAGGTTTGGGCCAAGGGTTCTGGCGGGTTGTCGCAAGTCGTTTCCGAATCAGGACATTCGTCGGTAGTTCTGCGGACTTTTAATCCGTAGGTCCCGGGTTCGAATCCCGGCGCCTTCATTAACTCAAGCCGCGGGGCAAATCTTCGAGCCCCGCGAGTAGGGCGATCAATCGAAAAAGAATGAATACAACTCGGCGTTCTGCATCCACAAGTGAAGGCGGATCGACCGGCCCTTCAAGGAATCGAAGTTCGCCTTCCCCTTCCATTCCAGTACCGCGGCGGTGGAGTCCCCGGTGAAAACCGGCCCTTCTCCCTCGCCGCGCTGGGCGGTGGCCCCTTCCTTGTAGTAGCGCGGCGCGGCGCAATCGAAGCGCCAGCCGTCCAGCCACTCGCCGTCCTTGACCCCGTCGCCGTTTCGGACCGCCACGCGGATAAATCCCCCCGGCTTTGTCTTCGCGTTGATTTGCAGGCGTCCTCCCGGACAGGAGAGCGGCCGGGTCAGCATGTAGCCCGTTCCCGGTGTGTCCAGGGAAACGAAGCCGTCCTTGCGCAAGGTCGCCAGGTTGAAAGTCGATGTACTCGGCCCGGGAAGGTGCAGGTGCTTGTTGCCGTTGTAGTAGAGGTAAAGTTTGTCACCCTTTTCGATGATTCCCTGGTGTACGTAGACCTGTCCCCAGTCGTGACTGCCGAAAGTGCCGTTGGGCAGGAAGATCGGCCGGGCGGGGTGCCGCTGCCAGAGGATGCCGTCGCGGCTCCAGGCCAGCTGGATATCGACGTGAAACTCCTTTTCCACTCGACCATCCTTGAAGAAAGCCTGCTTCTGGGGCAGGTTCAAGGCCCGGCGGCCGCCGTTAAAAAGACCCACCGCATCGTAGTACATCTCCAGCGTTCCCAGGTAAACTCCCTGGTAGCGCGTCACCATCAGGCCGTAGAGCATGGGCGGGTCCAACTCGTCGGGATCGAGAACGACCAGGGGCTGGGTCCACGACACCAGGTCTTTGCTCTCACAATAGGCGATGCGGCGGATTTCATGGGCGTTGACGCTGGGCCGGCGGTACTGCATGAAGACGTCGCGCTCGGGGTTGTAGACGACATTGTTGTCGGCGTCCGAGCGTCCCTTGATCACCGGGTTCTCGCGTTGGTCCTTGAAATGGATGCCGTCGTCGCTGAAAGCGATCCGCTGCTCCATGGTATGGCCGACTTCCGGCTGTTTTCCTGCCTTGCCGGTGCTGTAAAAGAGACCGAACTTGCCCTTGGCGTGCAGCCGGGGCGGGAGCTTGAAGACGCTGAAGGGCTCTCGTTGAATCCCTCCGCCGCCCAGGAAGAGGTTATTGGCCTTGCTTCCCTCGAACGCGACGATGCCCAGCTCCGGCCGGGTCCAGCGGATGCCGTCCTCCGACTCGTAGTAGATGCCCCGGTTGCGGAGGTCGGCCGGAGTCTCCGGCCGGTCGTCGTGGCACCAGGCCCACAGGCGAAAGCGCTTCTTGTCCTCGTCGTACAGGATGCCGGCGTGGCCGATGCCCTGCTGCTCCCACGACTTCTCCGGCCGGAGGACGGGGTTGCCGGGATGCTTGTCGGGCTGATGCACGGTCCGGAAACAGTTCCACGTGCTGTCCACCACGTAGTTGTCCATGAGGAACTGGCGGACTTTGCCCACCTTGATCGGCGGGGCGGGCAGGATGCTGTGCGACCCCTTGATGAGGAATTGCTCCCGCTTGAAATCGAAATACGGTGGCGGCGATTTCGGCGCCTCCCCATCCACTTTCTTCCCCAAGCCCGCTGGCCCGCTGAAACCCTGTGCTCCCAGCCACAAAAGAAACAGTGCCCCCAACAGATACCATCGGAACCAACTTTTCCAGCGCATTGGTTTCTCCTTAATTAAGTTTAGCGAGGAGCCGGAGGCGACCGGTGGCCTTCGGCTCCCCGCTAAACTGGGAATCGTTTACGGCCTGGCCGGCTCGCGAGCCTTCGACAGGAAGGGGTTATCCGCCGGCTGCTTGCCCCCGTAAAACCACGTCAGGGGAAGGACTTTCAGCTTCTGGTTGTATACGTCTCGGCTCATTTGCAAGCGCGCTTCCGTGGGGTGATCTTCCCAGATGTCGTACGTGTGTGCGATGAAGACGCGGTCCTTCAGAACGAACACAGAGGGGTACGACCAGCGGCCGAACACCTTCGCCGGCGTGATATGTTCCACCTCGCGCTCCGGAGCCGGTTTGCCCGGCTCGAAGTGAATCTCCACCGGGCGAACCGGGCGGATGGGGCCGGGTTCGACGCGCACCTGCTCGTGCAGGGACTCGATGTTCTGGAAGAACTCCCAAACGCTGCCGCCGTTGCGGCTGATGGCGGCGGACAACCGGGTGCGGTTGTAGCCGCGCTTGATTTCCTGCTCGCCCTCTTGGTTCCACACGACCAGAAGGTGGCCGCTGGGCAAGCGGCGGAGTTGGGCCGGGGCCGGCGAAGCCGCCAGCGCCGTCGGCTGCGGCCGCGTCCAGGTCGTGCCGTCGTCGTTTGACCAAGACTGGTAAAGCCGGCCCAGGCCGGTCCGCATCAGCATCAGCAGCTTCTTTGGGGCTACCTCTGCCACTGTCGGCTCGTTGGTGTAGCTGTAGAGCGCGTTCCAGTCGCGCAAGATCAGCAGCTCGCCGTCCTCGTTCCGCTCCCAGGTGCGGCCGTCGTCGTCCGAGTAATAAACGAAGGACGCGGTGAAGCGGGGATCGAAGAAGTGGGCGGAGGTGGGCACCCACTGGCCGCGCACCAATATGCCGTGGCCCGGCTGCCGGCCGCCGTCGGGGCCGGCGTCCTGCCCCAGGGCGATGTACACCGGCAGGATGATCCGGCCCGACGAAGTGCGCAGCAGCACGTCCTGCAGGCATTGGGTGCCGAAGCCGCCAGCGCTGACCCGAACCGGGGGTTGCCACGTCTTGCCGCCGTCCTGGGAGCGCCAGAAGACAATGTGGTTGCTGCGGCTCTGTTGCAACGGGGTCTTCGCTTTCAGGTTGCGGCGCGTCGCCGCCAGGCCGATCCCCTTGCCGTTCAGCTTTACCAGCGAGGTTCCCGAGCCACCCACCGGGTTGCCCTGGGTATCGACCTGCTGGAAGGGCTTGGACCAGGTAAGGCCGCCGTCGTCGGAGGTCGTGAACGTCGTGCCCGCCGCGTGTAAGATGCGCCCGCCGGCAAGCTCCACGAACGTGGAAGAGTGGAAGTATTTGGTTTTATGAAGGGCCAGCAATTCCCCGGGACGAGTCATCGGCACATTGCTGGCGGCCTTTTGGGCCTCTTCGGCGCGGGAAAACACCACGGCCAGAAAGGACAGCGCCAGGGCCAGCGCTCCGACCCGGCAGAAGTTGCGCCGAAGGTTATCCCGGCATCGTGGACTATCAAACCTGCTCATCGGATTTTCTCCTTTGCAAAAAAAGTGACTCTGCCCATTGTGCCCTGGGCGCCGACTATCCGGAGGAAGCCGACGATCTTGTTCGCCGGGCCGTCGAGGTTGCCGGCGAGTGTTTCTCAGAGTTGATTGACGCTGGCATACAGTTTATTAATGCCGGCTAAGGTGCGCGGCGCAGCAAGTTTTTTAGAGCAAACGGGTTTCAACGGGTTTCAAACCGGAAGGAGCAAGCACAAAAACCGGTGAATTACCGCATAAAAGACAACCAGAGCAACGTTTCAAGGACCAGCGAGCCAAAAGGCAGGCCCGCCGCCAGGCCGTGTCAGCAGGACGGCGAGTGCCGATTTTGAAAAGGTGTAGAGCATGATAGACAGGACAAGCAAGAGCGGCAACGGCGAGCCGGGCCGGCGCCGCCCGACCAAGGCCCAGGTTGCTTATGCCAACGGAAAAATCGACGCCGCGCTTGCCATGATCGAGGCCAGGCTGAGGCCGCCACCGCCGGCCCCGCCGACGATATGGTGCATCGACCGTTTCGGCACGTGGGACAGGACGGCCGATCCGGTGCCGCGCGTCGAGGGCATGTTGGACGATGCCCAGCGGGAGCGGGCCGGCTACTATCACATGGCGTGTTTTGGGCCGGTCGGTTTTCCC
>CAZFGM010000606.1:0-4538 GCA_964518515.1 uncultured Alcaligenaceae bacterium
TCTTGCACCGGCTTGCACACGGTAATGCAGCAATCCTTTTGGCAGCACTCCGGAACGCGTTTGCACACCTTGCAATGGCATTCCTTCCAGCAGGTTTCGTACACCGGCTGGCAGCAGGTGTAGCTGACCTCTTTCCACTCCTGACGATAGGTGGGCCGCTGGCATTCCACGTCCTTGTAGACGATGCGGCTGCACGGCCGCTGGCACGTGCGGACTTCGTCTTTGTACACGGTCCGGCACACCGGCCGCAGGACCGTTTCTTGCACGGTCTTGTAGCAGGTGTGCCAGCGTTTTTCCTGGACGGTATCGTAAACCAGATTGTAGGTAACTCGACCGCCGTTCTGGCACGGCCCAAAACAGCACTGGGCGTCGCAGCTCGGCTTACAAGACGAGTAGCGGACGGCGCCGCAGTGTTGCGCGGACGCCGTGGACACGGCCCAGAGGCTGGCCAGGGCGACCAGCAGCGGCGCTCCCATGCGCATCCTCATGATTTTTGCCTCCTTCATCGGCTCCAGGGGATTGGGACGTCCCACCCCGAAACGTTCTGGTGACTCACGGGTCCGTGGTGGGCCGCCCGCGTCCCGGCCGGAGCCGAGAATCCTTAGGGCATGACCCCGTTTGACCCAATTCCACGAGCGAGCTCCGCAACCCCAAATCGCGGACGCCCTCTCCATCCGATCAACCTTGTTTATCGGCTGGCTTTTCCCGCGTTAATCACCACCAACGTCTTTTGCGAGGCTTGCCCCGCCTTCGTCTTTCCCGATAACGCCGGACGTGCGGCATGTACGGGCTGGGTAAGCGGGGGGAAAGAGGGAAGCAGGGTCTCCTTCTCTTCTCTTTCTCCTTCTCTTTCTCTTTCTCCTTCCGTCTGGGCAGCCTGGGTTCGACCGTATTGGAAAAGAGAAAAAGAGGGAGAAGGAGAAGGAGAAAGAGAAAGAAAAAAAAGAAAAAGAGAAAGAAAAAGAGAAAGAGAAGGACCTCACTTTTCTTCTTTTCACCTTGTCATCGGGATATGCACCTCAATGCGTACCGCCGGTCGCAACCAGCCCTCGCCAGCGAGGAGCCAGGTGTCGCCCTTGAGGATCTCATGGCGGGCGGCGTGCAGGCGGTCCGCCAGGGAACCAGGCGGGTGGAGGCGTAAACATTCGCCGGCGAGATCCAGCCGGCAGGCGTTCAGTTCGTCGGCGGAAAAGCCGCGTTGCTGTCCCCAGTTTAGCCAGGCCGCGGGCCAGGGATCGACGGGCCGTTCCAGGGCGGGGAAAAGGTCCGGCCCGCCCTCGGCCGCTATTCCCAGGGGGGTGTCGGCGTAGAGGACCCACCCTTCTTGCCGTGCCCCGAAGACGCGCACTTCGCCCGGAGCGGCGCGGGGGTGCACGACTACCACCAGCTGACGTTCCGGGCGATCCACCACGACGCGCCGCCAGGTTTCGGGCGCCGGCCCGAGCCGGCTTGGGCCCACCTCGGGACCCTCGGGGGGAAATAGCGCCTGCACCTCCAGCGGAAAGCCAAACCGCCGTTTCCAGGTTTCCGCTTGTGCCACACAGGCGTAAATGAGGTTCACGTCCAGACGATGGCTGTCGTCGGCCGTCCAGGCCACCCCCGATCCCTCGGCCAACTGGAAAAAATGGGGCTCTTGAACTCTGGCCCCGGAGTCGGCCAGCCGTTCCAGAAAGGGAAACACCCGTCGTTCCAGGACGGCGGCCGGAACCTCCCCCTGCATCAACCCCTGGCGCCCCAGGGGAGTCAAAGTCCAGCCGGCAGTCCCTTCTTGCTGAACCAGACCTTCCTCGGCCAGGGCGCGCAGGCTTTGCAACAGGGCCGCCCGGCCCAGGTGCAAGCGGGTGTTTAACTGGTCCAGGAAATCGTCGTTCCAGCGTCCATTGCCGCGGGGGGCATGACAAACCAGGTCCAGGGCGCGCAGGACCAAGGCGGTGAATTCATCCACCTTGCGCTGTTTGTGCACCAGGGCCAGAGCCTCGACCCGGTGCACGAACACATAACCGATCCACCACCCCTGCGGCCCCTGGGGCGCCAGCTGTCGCCACCACCCAGCCAGGGTCCGGCTGCCCGGAAAGGCCAGGGACGCGGCGCCAATCATGCAAAGCTCCTGGACGCGGAAAAGGAACTGCGCAAACGTTCCTTCTTTGTACCTGATTTTGTGGGCAAAGACAAATGATGGTGGGTGGTGAGTGGTGGGGTGATTGATAAGGGGTAAGATTAGAGAAGATTCCAAGCCCGCAGGCGAGTCCGCGAGCCTGTGGGGTAGTAGACCCCTCCTACCACTCACCCAGAAAACGCCTACCAGGTTCGGTTTCTCGGTCTCGTTGTTTTTATTTTATACAAGGAGTGCCCCGATCCTTAGCCCATCCTCCTATAATGGAAGTTAAGGGGTAGTCATGCGAATTGTTCTCGGATTGATTCTGGCCCTTCTGGCACTGGGGTTGGTCATCCGCTGGCTGGTTTCCGACCAACCGCTGCACAAGATCGGAGTTCCCATGGGAGACAAAATCGTCAAGAGCGACGCGGAGTGGCGGGCCCAGTTGACCGCGGAGCAGTATCGCATCACTCGGCAAAAAGGCACCGAGCCGGCTTTCACCGGGGCCTTGTGGAATAGTAAAACTCCGGGCGTCTTTCACTGCGTGTGCTGCGGCCAGCCGCTGTTTGACAGCGGCCACAAATTTGATTCCGGCACGGGTTGGCCCAGCTTCTGGCAGCCGATCGACGACAATCATGTGTCCCTCGTGCCGGATTACGGCCATTTCATGGTCCGCACCGAGGTGACGTGCAGTCGCTGCGACGCCCATCTGGGGCACGTGTTCCGTGACGGTCCCCCGCCGAGCGGCCTGCGTTACTGCCTCAACTCGGCGGCCCTCGCCCTGGAGAGCCCCAAACCGCGGTAACGGCGAGTGCTTGTAAACGGCCACACTTGTCAGAAACTCATATTACACAGGGACCGGAGTTCTGCCCATTCACGCACCAGGTCTCCCCGTGCGCCGTCTGGGTAAACCCTCCTTTGCCGGTCGCCTAATCGGAAAGGGGAGCATAATCAATAGCACACTGTTCCAGCGCAAGGATCGCAACTCCAGCGCAAGGATCGCAACTCAACCTGCCACAACGCAATCAATTCATGATTATTCGTGGGTGTTTTTTTCGATGTTATTCCGGCCCAAGGAAGACGAAATAGAAGAGCGTTAATGATGGAGCCAACATTTTAGAAACAGTCGTATTATTTTTTCCTTGTTGATTTTATTTCATTCCCTACAATCCTGGGTGTTGGCAAGTAATCATTTAACATTTCAAGGAGACCACTGATGGCCAAGAAAAAACCAGGCAAGAAAGGGGAAAGCGTGATGGGGTATTTTCGCCAGCTGTTTGAGCAACACCCCGAATGGCTGAAAGAAACCAAGAACGCGGTGATCCTCGACCAGTATCGCAAGGACCACCAGTTGCCCGCCGACGGGGCAGTGAACGGGACCATCAAGCAAGGGCTGGCCAATGCCAAGAGCCTGTTGCGCAAAGGCCGCAAGGCGGCCAAGCGCCGCGTCAAGGCCGCCGTCGCCGGCATGACCGCCGGCAAGAAAATGGATCGCCTGGCCGACGAAATCGACGATTGCTTGCTGCTGGCCCGCTCCATGGATCCGGCCAGCCTGCACCGGGTCATCGAGCACCTCCGCACCGCCCGTAATATCGTGGTCTGGAAAATGGGAAAGCCATAACCCCGCCAAGTCGCATCGCTGTGGGCACGTTTCCAATCTGTACACCCTCTTCCTGCACGGAAGGGGGTTTTTTCATTTAGAACAATAAACCCATCAATATATGACAATCGGTCACAATCGGTACCAAGAAATGACAATCAAGTTGATATTTGTCGGCCCATTTTCACCATGTCCCAAGGGCCATACAAACGAAATCATTCACAATCCATTCCCGCACGGCAACCCGCTGGATAAACAGTGGTTGGCTATTTATTCGCAACGGCAATTCTCCCCATCCGGTTCGCCGTTGGCGAAAAGCTGGTGGCGGCATTGGCGAAAATCCGCTCGGCCGCCTTGTTGAACGAGCGGACGATTGCTCATCGAAGGAATGATGGCCTTCGGCGGTCTTTGGTTGGCCGATCAGCTCGTCGCGGCTGTAAGCCGATAAATTTTTCCGTCTGGGCACCCTGGGTTGCGTTTCGGAGGCTCCTGGAAGGTGGCCCGTTTCTGGCCGCGAAAGTGGCCCTCTTTCTGACCGCGATCAACAACCGAGTGCACGACTTGGTTTGCCTGCGATCGTAGCAGAATGCGGGTGAAGGTCAGGCATATTATTTCTCCCGCATTCTGGCGAATGCAGCTACAAACCTGGGCATCACTCGAAAACCGTGCCGTGTACCTTTGCACGACCGCCGCGCGAAAACGGTCTTATCGTGTACGGTTTGCTTGGACGTGCTTGTGCCGTCCCCGAACGTGATCGCCATCCCATCGATGTGATTCGATGGTGTAGGGAGGGCTTTGCAACGCAATTGTAGGTCGGCCTTTCCAGGCCGACGTCCCTTGCCC
>CAZFGM010000607.1:0-4535 GCA_964518515.1 uncultured Alcaligenaceae bacterium
TCTTTGGTCATTGCGACACCACTCCGTGGGGACCTGCCACCACAGGCTTGCAAAGGTTAAGAACGTCCATGTCGCGTGGAAAACCTGGATATCCCTATCCAGGGAGATAAGAGGCACAGAAAAGTTCCGGTCTCGGGAGAAATCCGGAACCCTGGAGGCAGGAGCGCCGTGCCGGAAAGGCTGGCGCCTCTTAAGGTTCAGTCAAGGCAATCGTCAGAGGATAAAAAAAGGCAAGCCCTCCCGCAGGAAGAATTGCCGCTGCCATCGTTCGAGGTCCGCAACAAAGGTGGATTCACAGTCACGTCTCTTGATGGTAGGCCAAAGATTGCCGCAACTGAGGCCGGGAGGAGAGATTGCTCTCTCTGTAGAGGATCATACGAAAATAGCCAAGGCAATGTCAACTCGAAAAATGGCCCCGGCGGTGAAAGGAGCGGAAAAAAACGCGTGCCAAACCCCGCTTTTTTTCCCAGGTTTACCTGGGAAAAGGTTCAACCGGGGCGATTGACTTTCACCACCACGGGTCATTCAATACCCCAACCACAGCGTTACGGAGAGCCCTTACGGGGCGGCGGTTTTGGGGAAACGGCGGTGGGGCCTGTCGATCCCAAGCAACTGAGCCGGTATTTCGCGCTGGCCCAGGTCGGCCTGGAAATGGCGGTTCCCATTGCGGGAGGATGGGTTTTGGATTTGGTCCTTGACACCACCCCCTGGGGAATTGTCGGCGGGGCCATTCTCGGACTCGTGGGCGGAATGGCCCATTTGATTGCCCTGGCGAACCGCAAGAACGATTCCCCGCCGAAACCCGGGCCTCCGAAATCTTCGACCCCATGACCCTACCGTGATTCGCAACCTCAGCCTGCTTATTGGGGCGACCTTCGTTTTGTGGGGAGTCCTTGTTTACCCTGGTTGGTTGCTTTGGGGGGAAGTGGCCATTTGGCAGAGCACTGCGGCTATGGGTTTATGCCTGGGGCCGGCGGCCGCCACTCTGGCCTGGTGCAGCTGGAAACAAGCCTCTCCGGAACAGCTTCTGGTCCAGGTTCTGGGGGGGTCCGGCATCCGGCTGGCGTTCGTGCTTGGCCTCGCCTTGTTTATGTATTTGAATTTCCCGGATATTTTTACCGTTAGTTTTTGGGGTTGGCTTTTGGTCTTCTATTTCTTCACCCTCACCCTGGAGATGGTGCTCTTGGTGCGAGGGCGGAGCCGGCAGCAAAAAACCTGTTGAGGGTGTTGCCATGTTCTGGGCGTCGGCGGACCCATTTACCCACGTAGGGGATAACGAACACGTGGGGATCTTGGAAAACCTCCACATTGAATTCCATCTGCCGTGGGGGCTGACCAAGTTCAAGGTGCTGATGCTGGTCGCCGCCGGCCTGATCCTGCTCATTTACATCCCGCTGGCCCGCCGCGCCCAGAGCGGCGAGCCCCCGCGCGGCCGCTGGTGGAACTGCTTCGAAAGCATCTTGACCTTCCTGCGCGACAAAGTCGCCAAGCCCTACCTCGGCCACGACGCCGACCATTACG
The DNA here is from genome assembly GCA_964518515.1 of uncultured Alcaligenaceae bacterium. Taxonomy (GTDB): domain Bacteria; phylum Planctomycetota; class Planctomycetia; order Gemmatales; family Gemmataceae; genus CAZFGM01. The sequence goes on from CAZFGM010000607.1 coordinate 1,522, forward strand.
TGCCCTTCTTGTGGACCTTGTTCTTGTTCATATTATTCTGCAACTTGCTCGGCATGTTTCCGTTCCTGGGTTCCCCCACCGCTTCGTTCGCCGTGACCGGGGCCCTGGCCCTGATCGCCTTCTGTGCCATCCACGGCAGCGCCATTGTGGAAATGGGTTTTCCGGGTTACCTCAAATCCTATGTGCCGCACATCCACGTCCCCTTCGGTATGGGCTATTTCATCATTCCGTTGATCGTGGGGATTGAAGCGATCGGCAACTTGATCAAGGCCTTTGTGCTGGCCGTGCGTCTGTTCGCCAACCTGTTCGCCGGCCACATGGTGCTGGCGTTTTTGTTGAGCTTCATCGTCATGGTCAAGGACCAAGGTCCGGTCTTGTTTTGGGGCATCACGTCGGCCAGCGTTTTTGGCGTCGCCGCCCTGAGCCTCTTGGAGCTGTTCGTGGCGTTCCTGCAGGCGTTTATCTTTACGTTTTTGACCGCCCTTTTTATGGGTTCCGCCTTGCACCCGCAGCATTGACAGTCGGGCCAAAGCCAATACTTTGAGGACATGCCGCGGCGCGAGAAGGGTCGGTATTCCAAGGTTTTTTTGCAGGAGATGGCTAACCCATGAGAACACTTGGACTGGCATTCCTGGCAATGGGAGTGGTTCTGTTGATGACTACTCCGGTCCTGGCCCAAGCTCCGGGAACCGGAGCGGCGGCCTTTTACGGCCCGCACATCGGCGCCGGCATCGGCGCCGGCCTGACCATTCTGGGCGCCGGCCTGGGCTTCGGCAAGATCGGCTCCGCCGCCCTGGAAAGCATGGCTCGCCAGCCGGAAACCGCCGGCCAGGTGCAAACCGCCATGCTGATCATCGCCGCCCTCCTCGAAGGCGCGACCTTCTTCAGCTTGATCGTGTGCATCATTCTCGGCGTCAAGTAAAGCGGCCCGGGCTTCCTCGCCAATCGCCTGGCTGCCTTCCCGCGCAACAGGGGAGCGGCTCCTATGGGGATTGGCCCGACCGGCGAGGCCCCCGTTGCGGTTTCCTGGCGAGGTTATCATGCGACAGCTGTGGCGCGGGTTGGCGGTTGCGGCAGCTTTTCTCTTCGGCGTTTCCTTTCTGGCGGCCGCTGAGGAAACCGTCAAAAAATTGAAGTTCGAGAGGATTGACCACTCGAAAGACACCGTGGAGCTGAAGCAAGCCGATGAGGTCAAGAAACTCATCGAAAGTCTAAAGGATGAAAAGGTCAAGAAATTCCTCGAAGATCTGACGGATGGCAAAATCACCCAGGTGACCGCCGATAAACCGCCGAACCCCCTCGACTTGAAATGGGACCTGGGCCTGTGGACCATCGTCATCTTCCTCCTCCTGCTCTTGATCCTCCGCAAGGTCGCCTGGGGCCCGATGCTCGAAGGTTTGAAAAAGCGTGAGGAAAGCATCAAGGGCGCCGTCGAGGAGGCCAAGCTGGCTCGCGCCGAGACGCAAAAAGTCGCGGCCGAGTTCAAGGCCAAGATGGACCAGGCCTACGCCGAGATCCCCAAGATGATGGACGAGGCCCGCCGCGACGCCCAGCGCCTGGCCGAGGATCTCAAGGCCAAGGGCCTGGCCGACATCGCCGCCGAAAGACAGCGCCTGCGCCGCGAGATTGAAACCGCCAAGGACCAAGCCCTCAAGGAGCTGCAAGAATTCGCCGCCGACCTGGCCACGCGCATCTCCGCCAAGGTCCTCAAGCGCATGGTTTCCGCCGACGACCATCGCCGCCTGGTGGACGAGGCGCTGGGGGAGATGCGCCAGGCGGGTAAAGGAGCGTAAAAAGATTTAACATTGAAAATTGCAAATTGAAAATTGCAAATTGTCTTGTCTTTCAATTTGCAATTTTCAATTTGCAATTTTCAATTTGCAATTTTGGATATTAATGAGCGAGAACGGCACAGACTTGAAAGCGACCGCCGACGTCAGCGCCCAGCGTCTGGCCCGGGTGTATGCGGAAGCTTTTCTCAACGCCGCCGACAAGCGGGGGCAGGGCGAGGACGTGCTTGACGAGCTGCATTCGCTCATTACCGATGTTTTTCAGAGAGAACCCCAGCTGGAAGTGCTGTTGTCCAGCGCCGCCGTCGGACGCAAGCGCCGCGAGGACATCATCCAAAAAGTCTTCGCCGGCAAAGCCAGCGAGATTTTCGGCAATTTCCTCCTGGTCTTGAACCACCACGAGCGCCTGGAGCTTTTGCGGCCCATCCTCGTCGCTCTGCGCCAGCTTCATGATGAACGGGCGCGGCGTATTCGCGTGCAGGTCCGCTCGGCCGTGGCCTTGCCCGACGACCAGAAGCTGCGCCTGGAGCAGGAGCTACGCCAGGACTTTCGCCTGGAGCCGATCCTGGAAATCAAGGTCGAGCCGGAGTTGATCGGCGGCCTTCTGGTCCGCGTCGGCGACTGGCAATACGACGCCTCGGTCCGCACCCAACTGGAAACCATCCGTAACGAAATCTTGACGGGAAGCAGCCATGAGATTCAAAGCCGACGAGATCGTTTCAGTACTGCAGAGTGAGATCGAGCAGTACCGCGCCAAGCTGGACGCCCGCGAGGTGGGCCGCGTGCTCGAGGTGGGCGACGGCATCGCCCGCGTCTACGGCCTTAGCGGCGTCATGTCGGGCGAGATGGTCGAGTTCGCCCGCACCGGCGTCAACGGCGTGGCCTTCAACCTCGAGGAAAACTCGGTCGGCATCATTATCCTGGGCAACTACCTGGATATCGCCGAGGGCGACGAGGTCCGCACCACCGGCGCGCTCTTGCAGGTGCCGGTGGGCGACGCCATCATCGGCCGCGTCGTTGATCCCCTGGGCAACCCGATGGACGGCAAGGGCCCGATCGTCACGACCCTGTCGCGGCCGGTGGAGACGACGGCCCCGGGCGTGGCCGGCCGCCAGCCCGTCAACCAGCCCTTGCAGACCGGCATCAAGGCCATCGACTCGATGACGCCCATCGGCCGCGGCCAGCGCGAGCTCATCATCGGCGACCGCAAGACCGGCAAGACCG
>CAZFGM010000608.1:0-4525 GCA_964518515.1 uncultured Alcaligenaceae bacterium
GGCGTCGGCGGCGTCGGCGGGCTTGCCGATCACCCGGCCGCCGAGCCAGCCGACCGTGTCGGCGGCCAGGATGATTCCATCGGTTACCTGGGGCGCGACGGCGGCGGCCTTGAGCCAGGCCACCTGCTGAACGTAAGCGCGCGGATCGGTGACGCCGCTGCCGTCCGGCTCGTCGATGGATGCGGGCAGGACTTCGAAGGCGTAGCCGGCCCGCGCGAGCAGATCGCGCCGCGCCGGCGAGCCGCTGGCGAGGATCAGGCGCTGTGGGCTTGGCTTAGCCATGAGTGAAGGATGTCGCGCAGGTGCGGCCACAAGCGGTCGGGCGTCAGCTCGGCCATGCACTCCAGGCGCGGGCATTGTTTGAAGTAACTTCCATGGCACCAAATCCGGGTTTCGACGCCGCGCTCGCGCTGACCGTAGGGCCCGGTGCGGCTGACCTTGGTGCAAGTATACGGCGCCACCACCGGCCTGCCCAGCGCCACCGCCAGGTGCAAGGGGCCGGTGTCGTTGGCCACCATAACATCGGCCAGGCTCAGCACGGCGGCCAGTTGCGGCAAGGTAGTGCGGCCGGTGAGGACGCGGCCCGGCCCGGTCAACCCGCGCGCCGCCTGGTGGGCCAGCGGGGTTTCCTCGCCGCCGCCGACGAAAACCGCCGTTCCCCCCACCTGCTCCTGGGCCCGGCGCAGCAATTCGCCGAAGTGCTCCGGCGGCCAGCGCTTGGTCCGCCAGCGGGCGCCGACGCCGGCCAGCAGCCACGGCCGCGGACAAGCGCGCAGCATCTCGCGGGCCCAGGCCAGCGCTTCGGGCGCCAGCGGCACGTGAAAACATTTGGCCCCCTGCCCTGCCCCAAGCGCTTCCACCACCCGCCAGTAGCGATCGACGGCATGGGTCTCGTGGAAATCGGCGACCGGCACGACATCGCTGTAAAACCACCGCGCCCCTTCGCGCGAACCCGCCAGGCCGATGCGCCGCTTCGCCCCCGTGGCGTAGGTCATCACGCCGGTCCGGAGAAGCCCCTGCAAGTCGATGACCAGGTCAAACCGCTGCCGGCGAAGATGGCGGAGGAATTTCGTGAACGACCAGAAACCCTTTCCACCGTGGCGATCGAAAGGCAGGATTTCATTCAGGTCGGGATGATTTTGCAGCAGCGGGGCGTAGACGCGATTGACGATCCAGGCGAGGCGGGCGGCGGGAAAGCGCTGCCGCAGGGCCGTGAGGACCGGCAGGCTGTGGACGATATCGCCCAGGGCGCTGGGCTTGATCAGAGCAATGCGCCGCGGTTGCAATTCCTCCAGAGGGATATTGGATCGGCGGAACATGGCGAATCCTTTCGCCGAGGAAACCCGTGGAACTTCGGATTCTGGACACGCGAAACCGCCGAGCGAGCTACAATACGCTTGTCAGCAGGATTCTGCTCACGCGAAACCCCCGCGCTTGTCGGAATAATTATTGTCCCGCAGTCACGCGCCGCGTAGCTCGCTCGGCGGTTTGCGTGACCAGGGCGGCATCCGGAACATTATTCCCTTCGCAAGCGCGGCACCAACGGCAACATCAATAATACCAAGGCCGCCCCCAGGGCATACGGCAACAGGTGCGACGGATGCAGCTTGTACAGCGACAAGCCCACCACGGGCCCCAGGATGCGGGCCATGGCCGCCGCCGACTGGTTGACGCCCAGGACCTCGCCTTGTTTGTGCGGGTCGCTGCGCCGGGATATCAGCGCCTGCAGCGACGGCGTCAAAAACGCGAAGCCGACCACCGCCAGCGCCAGCGTGCTCAAATACCACGGCCACAACACCGAACCCAGCCACGCCGGCGCCGACGGCCCGTAGGCCAGAAAAGACACCAGCCCCAAACTGCCGACCCCGACCCCCATGAAGGCGATGCCTAGCTTCATGAACGTCACTTCGCTTAGCCGTTTCGCCAAGCGACGATACAGGAAACCCTGGGTCAAGAGCAAGATGAAACCGACGTAGGCGAACACCAGGAAATTGTCGTCGTCGTCGATTACGAGAATGTCTTTGTTGAGCAGGGCCAGGGTCGATTCGAAACTGCCGAAGCCGAAGGTGACCAGGAAAAAGATGAGAACGAGCAGGCCCACGGTGGGTGTTCGCAGAATGTTCCGCAGTCCCGTCCAGTTCAGCCACATTCGTTCTTCCGGCGGGCGGCCGGGAGGAAGGGTTTCGGGCAACAAGCGCAGGCCCAGTAGAAAGGCCAGCAGCGACAGACCGGCCGCCACGTAGCCCGTGGCCCCCAGGATCGGTTTCATCCACGTCAAGGCGGCGAAGCCGAGCAGCGGGCCGAAGGTGAAGCCGATGCCGAAGGCCGCCCCGATCAGGGCCATGCCGTGCTTGCGGTGCTCGGGCGGCGTGGCATCCGCGATGACCGCCTGGGCCGTGCCGATGGTGGCGCCGGCCACGCCGGCGCCGATGCGCGACACGAAGATCAAGGTCAGGGCCAGTCCGGGGTCCGACGGGGCCAGCGTCAGGGCGATGCCGAATAGCGTGTAAAACAAGGCCGAGCTGGCCAAGCCCAGGAGCAAGATCGGCCGCCGGCCCACGCGGTCCGAAATCCGCCCCCACAACGGCGCGAACAAAAACTGCATGAACGAAAACGACGACATCAACAAGCCCAAAATCAAGCCACCAAGAGGCGAATTTTTCCCCCCGGGAATGTCAAGTTGGACGAGCAGATCGTCGCTGAAGCGCGGCAACAACGGCAGCACGATGCCGAACCCCAGCAGGTCGATGAAGACCACCAGGAACACGATCAGCAGGGCCGACTTGTTGGATGGCGCCGGCGGCGCCGGTTCAGGGGTTGCGGCGGTAGGGGGTTCCTGCATGGAGATAATCGAAAAGCTCGGGATCGGAGAACTTCATCAGGTCCCCAGCAGTGGTTTCATCTTGGCCCGCACCTGCTGAAGAACTTCGGTAGGAGCGCTGCCGATGCACGTGGCGTGTCGCGCCCGCCAGTCGGAACTCTTCACATGATCGCTCAAGACGACTCCGCGCACCGGCAAGCCCTCGGGAAGCTCAACCTCGAACGGATATCCCTTCACCTGCTCCGTGATGGGGCAGACCAGGCACAAGCTGGTCTTGACATTGTACGAGTGGGGCGACAGCACCAGAGCGGGCCGGCGACCTGCCTGTTCCCTGCCCGCGTGCGGCGAGAAAGAGAACCAGACGAGATCGCCCCCATCCGGGACGTAGGCCGGACTACCAGAATTCTCGCCCTTGGGGCGGGCCCCAATCCGTTTCCTCATGAAGGTTCTCCGGCGTGACCTGGGAGAGAAGTTCTTCGAGCGTGTATTGCTTTGGGAGAGGGCGAAAAACGAGCTTTCCTTGCTCGAAAGAGACCTCAAGGTCCATTCCTTCCTTGAGCTGGAGGTCTTGAACATAGGTTCTTGGAATCCGCACGGCCAGGCTATTACCCCACTTGCCAATCTGCGTTTGCATAGCCAACTCCACTGTTTATACAAAGTATATCAGAAATGAAGAGCCGGGTCAAGTTGAGGAGGGTCCAGGAAACAAATCCGGGTGCAGGACACGCTTTGCGCCGCAAATTACTTTGCGGTTTCGGTAATTCCGGAGTTCGTTTGTGTCTCAAGGACTTACGACGAGGGACCAGCGTGCCTGTTGCAAACGTCGATTACAAAAAAGTTCCCATTTATCGCCGTAAGTCCTTGAACGGCAAGAAAGGGGTCAGCAAAGCGTGTCCTGCACTCAACAAATCCTCTAATCTAAATGAGCACGCAGTAATGTTAAATAACAAGTCTTGCTCACTCAACGGTAATCGTCCTTACTGGACGAAACCCGCAGTCATGATTTGAATTCGTAGCAGCATTCCAGCCACGACCGGCCGAACGCAGGGAGTCGGGTAAATTGATGAAGGAGCCGCCGCGTCGGATACGGTGATCTCTATCTGAGATTTCTTCGTCTTCAATGTCGCTGCTTGGTTTTCCTGGCTCACCTGGAGCGTAGCCGCCCTGTCTTTCCTGGCACCACTCGGTAGCGTTTCCGAGCATGTCAAACAAACCAAAGTCGTTGGGCTTCAGGCTTCCTACTGGCAAGAACGAGCGGTCCAGGGAGTTTTTTGTATACCAGCCGTACTTCCCTAGCAAATCTTCCGTTTCACCGAAATAGCGACTTAATAAACATCCTCCACGGCAAGCATATTCCCATTCCGCTTCAGTAGGTATGCGGTAGCCTCCCAAAGCAAGGTAGTTGGGTTTCATTTTCATTCCGTCGGCGAACTCGCCCTGAGCGTTCGGTTCATAGCACCAGTGAGTTTTTGGAATCCCTTCCTGGCTACTTAACCAGTTACAGTACTCCGCAGCCTCATACCAGGACACGCAATTAATAGGGCAGTCGCGGGTAGGGGAAACTTTTTTATCGTAGCGGTAGGTGCTACGAAAGCGAAGAAACTGCTCAACCGTCCAACCACCCCAGCCCTGTTTAGGGTTATGGCTGGTTGTCTAGAGATTGCGGCGCGAACGGCGGCCCGGCTGGGTTTGGATTCGAGCCTG
>CAZFGM010000609.1:0-4524 GCA_964518515.1 uncultured Alcaligenaceae bacterium
AAGCAATAGCCCGATCAGGAAAGCCGCTGGCCATCGCAGGGTGCGCTCCATGGTGGGCTCCGGAGGGCGAACCGATTGCGGGGAAATTCTATTTCGCAATATGTTGAAACTGTAGCAAAGGCGTCGGGTTGAATTGGGTTTCAGCCCCCGCTGCCCCCCCTCCCTATCTCCCGCGCCCGGTTAAGTAGCAAAGGCGTCGGGTTGAATTGGGTTTCAGCCCCGTTCACGGGGCTTTCCGCGCCAGCGGTGTAGGCCCGCCGTTCACGGCGGGTGGGACGGGATTCTCCGCCGGTTTGAACCCCGTTTACGGGGTTTCTCGCTGTTTGGCTTCAGCCTTTGCCACCGGCGGCTAAAGCCGAACGCCGAGAAACCCCGTAAACGGGGTTGAAACCAAGGAGGGGTTTCCCCAACCCGCCCTCAAAGGGCGGGCCTACACCGCTGGCGCGGAAAGCCCCGTGAACGGGGCTGGAAAACAGCCTCATCCAGTCGCCGGCGATGTTCCCCCAATCATCACGGCGCGGAAAGCCCCGTGAACGTGAACGGGGCTGGAAAACAGCTGGTTAAAGATTCTCCTTCCCGATTATTTTGCTGCAGTCTCAATATGTTCGATGGTGCCTGCCGGTGTAAGCCGGTCGGGGTGTGGCGGATTCCCGATTATTTTGCTGTAGTCTCAATATGTTCGATGGTGCCTGCCGGTGTAAGCCGGTCGGGGAGTGGCGGATTCCCGATTATTTTGCTGTAGTCTCAATATGTTCGATGGTGAATTGATCCAGGGCCAGCCAGCGGTGGCCGGCTTGCCAGAGGTTTTCTTGGGCGGCCTTGACGAAGCGGTCCACATTTTGGTCCGGCGGCATTTTGGCAATGTCCGCCGCGGCGGGTTTTTCCGTTACGAAGAGCAACACGGTGGTTTTTTCTCCCGGCACATGCAAAGGCCCGTATTCGCGCGTCTGGAAGGGGGCGATTTCAATCTGGTCTTGCTGGGGACCGGGATACACTTTTACTTGATCCGGAGAAAGAAAAACGATGGTGGCATAACCGGCGCGGGGACTGTGGAGCTTGAGCTTGAAATCCCCTTCCTTGAGCTGGTAGACGCCCCGTTGATCGAGCAAGATTTTCTCTTGGGGCTTGCCGGCGCGAGGCAGTCCGGGCTGCGGCGTCAAGCCGGCCAGCAAAACCTCGTGGCCGCCTCGGTTCGAACCGGGCAGAAGGAAGCGCCCAGAAAAAAAACCAACGAGCAGAGCGGCGGCCACGGCGGTACCGCCAGCCAGCCACCAGACCCGCGGGCGGCGCGGGCCGGGGCGGCGATAGATTTTATTCAGTTTCGCCAGCTCCGCCGGATCGGTGATGGGGGTATCGATAAACTCGACAAAGTCCTTGACGAGTTCCAGCTCGTACGGGTGGCCTGTTGGTTGCGTAGCCATGGCTGATTACCGCAGGGTAATAGTTTGGTCAACAATAAACTTTTTTTCGAAGTGGAACTCTATCAAGTATAACCCGGGCTCGGGAAAGACGCAATCACGAACACGAAACAGCACATGTTTTATTTGCAGCCGATCTTTGAATTGAATGTCGTGATCGATTCCGGAGAAAACAGTGTGGTCCAGGTAGTGGGCTCGGCGGACCATGATCCGGCCAGGACCCTCTCCCTGGTAATCGGTGAGCTGAAGGAAAACGCAAAACGGGGCTGGCGGTGCGGAAAGGGGGGATTGCCTTTGGGCTTGATGCCCGAAAACACGTTCATGAGGTGGACGTTGCCGGTGTGTTCCGGTCCGGGCAGGACATCTTCACAAACAATCATGGTTTTGGCCGCTGGCAGCCACATTAACTGCCTCCACCCTGCTGGTAATTGGGAAGCACTGTCAGCAGACCGGCGGAGCGAGCCGGACAAGAAAATACTTTTTCATTCTTGGCCAAGGCCCCACTACGGTTCCTTGGGCAAAGTCTGGTGCAGTTGGCGGATTTTGGCCTGTGCCTCCTGAAGGTATTGGCGGGCGTCGGCGTCGCTGGGATTTTGGCCCAGGACTGTTTCAAGCCGCGTTTGATCAGTCCGGCGACGGCCTCGGGGCTGCGCCCCAGGTGTTCGCCGATCTGGGCCAGGGACCAGTCTTGCCAGTGCTGCAAGACCAGGGCCTCGCGCTGGGCGTCGGGCAGTTGCTCGAGGGCCTGGGCCAGGCGCAGGGCCTGCTCGTTCTTTTCGGCCCGCTGGCTGGGCAAGGATTGCTCGGCGGCCAGCCAGCCTTCCAGACGCGAGGTGTTGGGTTCTAGAAAAAAAAGCCGCGGTCGTCACGGTGCTTGGCCAGCGATTTGATGAGGACGCCGGCAAGGACAGGCCGGTTTCCCGTTCGAATGCTCACTGTTTTCCCCCTCACGCGTCGTAAATGTACTGCGTGGTCCGGCTCAGGGCGGAACACAATTCTGTTTTTCGCTCCTAGGGTGATAGGGCCTTTCCTGCCCCCCTACTCTGATTACTGCGCGGCTAATGAATGTGGCGGCCGGTTTTCAACCGGCCGAATCGGCAAGTTAAAAACTTGCCGCCACATTATCCGCGCAGCCCCCAATAAAACCTGCCGCGTCACGTCGAAAGGGGATATTCCCAACTCGTTCCAATAACCGTTGTTGCCTCGTCCGTCGCGTGCCATCTCCCCCGACAAGTGTCGCCGTTGTTCCCATCCAGGTCGATCCACACGTCGACCTGTTCCAGGGAGTCCGTCGGCACGGATTGGAAATCCGTCCTACGTGCGGGCGCTTGTCGGTTGCCCTCGAATCCTGCCGCACCTTCCAGCCGTCCTGGCCAAAGCGCGAGGTCACGGTGCCGCCCGCGCCAAGGCGTCGTTGCCGGGGAACAAGATTCGGGTGTGAAAGGCCTCACGCCAAAATCTCCCGCACCACTTCGCCGTGGACGTCGGTCAGGCGGAAGTCGCGGCCGGCCCAGCGGTAAGTCAAGCGCGTGTGATCCAGGCCCAACAGGTGCAAGAGCGTGGCGTGCAGGTCGTGGATGTGGACTTTGTCTTGGACGGCGTAGTAGCCGAACTCGTCGGTGGCGCCGTAGGTGAAGCCGGGCTTGACGCCGCCGCCGGCCAGCCACAGGGTGAAGCCTTGCGGATTGTGGTCGCGGCCATCGCGTCCCTGGGCCACCGGGGTACGGCCGAACTCGCCGCTCCACAGCACCAAGGTATCCTCAAGCAAGCCGCGGCGTTTCAGGTCGATGAGCAACCCGGCGATGGGCTGGTCCACTTCCAGAGCGTTGTTGGCCAGGTCGCGGTGCAGGTTATCGTGCTGGTCCCATTTGTAACTGTGCGTGACCTGCACGAAACGGACGCCGCGCTCGGCGAAGCGGCGAGCCATGAGGCACATGCGGCCGAAGTTCCGCGTGCGCTCCTGGTCCAGGCCGTAGAGGCGGCGGGTCTCGGCGGTTTCGCTGGAGATGTCTTGCAGCTCCGGGGCCACGGCCTGCATGCGAAAGGCCAGCTCGAAGGAGGCGATGCGGCCTTCGAGAGCCGCGTCCGGGCCGGTCCGCGGCAGGCGCTCGCGGTTCATCTCGTCGAGCAGATCCAACTCGAGCCGCTGAATGGGCCGCGAGATGTGGCGGTTGTCGATGAACGGTAGGGTGGCACGTTCGGCGGGGATGCTGGCGTTGCCGATCGGCGTTCCTTGATAGAGGGCCGGCAAGAACGCGGAACTCCAGTTGTTGACGCCGCCGTGGGTGAGCGTGGGGCAGATGGTGATGAAGCCGGGCAGGTTCTGATTTTCCGTGCCCAGGCCGTAGGTGATCCACGAGCCGAGGCTGGGCCGGACGAAGGTGTCGCTGCCGGTGTGCAGCTCCAACAGCGCCCCGCCGTGCCGCGAGTTCGAGCCGTGCATCGAGTAGATCATGCACAGGTCATCGACGCACCGGGCCAGGTGGGGGAAAACCTCGCTGACGAAAATGCCGCTCTGGCCGTGGCGGTGAAACTGCCACGGCGATTTCAAGAGATTGCCGGTGGCGCTGGACACGACGCGCGGCCGGGCGAACGGCAAGGGCCGGCCGTCGTGCCGCTCGAGCTCGGGCTTGTGGTCGAACGTATCCACCTGGGACGGCCCGCCGTGCATGAACAGGAAGATGATGCGTTTGGCGCGGGCGGGAAAGTGCGGCGGCCGGACCGCCAGCGGATTGGCGGCAGAAGACCCGGCCCCGCTTTCGGCCAGCAGCCCGGCTAGAGCCAGGCTGCCGAAGCCGATGGCGCTTTGGCGAAGCAGATCGCGGCGTGAGAGCGACCGAGGATACGAATGCCAGTGAGAATTCCACATTGAACTTTCTCCATAACCCCCCACGCGGCTGCGCCGCGAGACATCCCGAAGGAACTGTACCAAAATGGTGCGCGCTATACTACGGCGCTACACAGTTCCTTGGGAGAACTCCCAAGGTGCTCCTTTTTGAGACTGTAGCAAAACTATTGGGATGGCCGGAAAACCCGCAGTGGTTTCGCCGCCAGCCCCCTTCAGGGGGTTTTCCGCGCCAGCGGTTAAGGCCCGCCGTTCACGGCG
>CAZFGM010000610.1:0-4519 GCA_964518515.1 uncultured Alcaligenaceae bacterium
GAAAACAAGCCAAAACTATCCTCCTTCCCAATTACTTTGCTACAGTCTCGAAAAACGCGAAAAAAGAAAAACCGACCGATCAACCCCTCTTTCGTGTTTTTCCTGTCTTTCGTGGTTCAAAATGGCAACTCCCTCGATCCATCATCGGCAATTGCCCCCGCCGGCCGCCATGTTCCTCCCGACCAGGGACGGCAAACCGGGGCAAGATGTGCAAAGATAATCGTTGCGGAAGACTGGGTTGGGAATTCCGCGCGCCAAGGATTCACTATTTTGTGAGAGGGTATCCCTTTTCGCACCAGCCGCGGATGCCGCCGTCCATCGAGATCACGTTGGCGTAACCCATCTTCTGCAAATTGTCGGCCGCCAAAGCCGAACGAAAGCCGCCGCCGCAATACAAGACCAGCGGCGTGGCGCTGTCGGAAAAGCGCTCCTCGATGTCGCGCTCGATGATGCCCTTGCCCAGGTGGATCGCGCCGGGCAGGTGATCCTTGGCCCACTCACTTTCTTCGCGGACGTCGAGCAGAACCAATTTTTCGCCGCCATCGAGCATGGCTTTGACCTGGTCCACGGTTACTTCGCGGACGCGTTTCTTGGCGTCCAGGACGATTTTCAGAAAACGGGGGGAATGCTGGTGAGCCATGGAAGAACCTCCACCGAGGGAAAATTAGGGGCGATTAGGCACTTGGCTAAATTTAGGTCAACGTCTAATTTTACCTTTCACCTGCGCCTGTCGCAGGATGAAGCGCCCCAGCAAGGGGACGGCGAAAGCATAGCGCCCGTGCCGATTCTTGTACACCAGGCCGGCCGCGCTCAGGGCCACCAGCATCTGGTTGACGTGACTGGGACTGAACGGTTTTTTCAGAATCTTGCGCGACCTGGCCGCTACCTGCTGCACCGTGAATTCCACGTCGCATTCCGGCACCTGGGCAATAACCGTCAGCAATTCCCGCTGGCGGTCGGTGGCCCGCGCCCAGCGACCGGCGAAAAAATCCGTATCCAGCTTGCGCGTAATGTCTACCATGGGCACCCTGGCTCGGGTCCCAGCCCTGGGTTTCTGCAAGAAATAATCATAAACCTCCCGGCAGATGAATTGGATGAAATAGGGATAGCCCCCGGATTCCCCTATGATTAACCGGACCGTTTTCTCGTCCAACTTGACCGGGGAGCGGGCATCCTGGATCGGCTTCCGGATGGCGTCCCGGCTGTCGGCATCCCCTAGACGATCCAGAAAAACTACCCGGAACATCCGCTCGGCAAAGGTGCGAGCCTCCACCAGCTTCGGAAACAACGTCGGCAAGCCAACCAGCACCAGCATAAACGGCAGTCCTTTTTTCTGAATCGACTGGAAAACTTCCAGCAGCACCGACAGGGGATATTCCTTGTCCTGGGCATGATCGGCGAGATTCTGGGCTTCGTCGTAGGCGAAGACCAGTCCGTGAGTACCCTGGCCCTGGAGCCCCTGCCAGACCAACTCGAGAACGCCTTTCAGCTTATCGGAAACCAGGCCGGGGGTTGCTTCGTAGTGCTCCTTCATGAGATCGAAATCCAGGGTGTAGCTGACGCGCCGGGGAGTGGGGCGAAAGCCCATGGCCGGCAGCTCCCGGCTGCCGATTTCCAGCGACGACGTGACCACGGCCAGGTCGGTGATCAGCCGCAAAGCGATGCGTTCTTCGCTGATGCTGGTCGATTCGGACAAATCTGTGCCGACCCACAGCCAGCCTTTCTTGATGGCCAGCGGCTTGAACGTGTCCAAGAGGACGGTCTTGCCGACGCCGCGCAAGCCGGTCAGGACCATGTTTTCCAGGATGATGGCCTGGTTCAAGAGGCGCTGGAATTCATCGGTCTCCTGGCGGCGGCCGGCCAGGTACGGCGGCGTGTGCCCCGCGCCGGGACGAAACGGATTGAGAAACCGGGCGTTGGCCATTTTACACTCGTCAAGCCAATGGTATAATTTTAGTCCTCTGAATAAATTTATGCTTCTGACTAATCTAGTATTGATTTCGCCCGGGTCAAGGAGCTCAAGTCAATCGTATAAAATTAGTCTTAGGACTAAATTTATGCCTCCGCCTAATCTAGTGTTGATTTCACCCAAGGTCCGGGACTCGTTGCGGAATTGCCGGGCCGCCGCCGATTTCCCTTTGGCCGGTTTCCGCCGCCTTGATATTCTATGCTTGTCGTTTTCCCTGGTTTTTTAACAGGTGGCCCCATGCCCTTCTTTCCCGAAATCGAAAAAATCCGCTACGAAGGTCCCGATTCGACCAACCCGCTCAGCTTTTGCCATTACAACCCCGACGAGAAGGTCGAAGGCAAGACCATGCGCGAGCACCTGCGTTTTGCCGTGTGCTACTGGCACACCTTCCGCGGTACCGGGGCAGACCCCTTTGGGCCCGGTTGCGCTCGCCGGCCGTGGGAGGACGGCACCGATTCGGTCGAGATAGCCACGAAGCGCGTCCGCGTCGCTTTCGAGTTCATGGACAAGCTCGGCGTTCCCTTCTACTGCTTCCACGACCGCGACGTCGCACCGGAAGGCAAATCCCTCAAGGAAACCAATGCCAACCTTGACAAGGTCGTCAAGGTGATGAAGGAGGAGCAGCAGCGCACCGGCATCAAGCTCTTGTGGGGCACGGCCAACTTGTTTTCGAATCCGCGCTACGTGCACGGGGCGGCCACCAGCTGCAACGCCGACGTCTTCGCCTACGCCGCCGCCCAGGTCAAAAAGTGCCTCGAAGTCACCAAGGAACTCGGCGGCGTCAACTACGTCTTCTGGGGCGGCCGCGAGGGCTATTCCAACCTCTACAACACCGACATGAAACGCGAGCTCGACCACCTCGCCAAGTTTTTTCACATGGCGGTCGAGTACCAGAAGAAGATCGGCTTCGGCGGCCAGTTCCTGATCGAGCCGAAGCCGAAGGAGCCGACAGTGCACCAGTACGATTTCGACGCCGCCAACGTCGTTGCCTTTCTGCGGAATTTCGGCCTGGCCGATCACTTCAAGCTGAACATCGAGACCAACCATGCGACGCTGGCCGGCCATACCATGATGCATGAGCTGCTGTACGCGGCCATGCACGGCCTGCTGGGCTCGATCGACGCCAACCGCGGCGATTTGCTTCTGGGCTGGGACACCGACCAGTTCCCCACCGATCTGTATTTGACAGCGCAATGCATGTTGGTAATTTTGGGCCAGGGCGGGTTGGCGCCGGGCGGGGTCAACTTCGACGCCAAGGTCCGCCGGGAAAGTTTCGAGCCGGTGGACCTGTTCCACGCCCACATTGGCGGCATGGATGCCTTCGCTCACGGCCTGAAGATCGCCGGCAAAATTCGCGCCGACGGCGTCTTGCGTGATTTCGTCAAGCAGCGCTACAACTCCTGGGACTCGGGCATCGGCCAGAAGATCGAGGCCGGCGCGGTCGGCTTCAAGGACCTTGAAAGGTACATGCTCGACAAGGGCGAGGCGGCGACCAACGTTTCGGGCCGCCAGGAGATGCTGGAAAATATCGTCAACCGGTTTATTCGGTAAAAAACCCTTCGCTGATTCGAGACTGTACCGAGTCTTTGCGATTATGTAAGATAGAGGGCGATTATTTTCTCGCCCTGCCCGCCCCAATTATCCCCTCTTTTATCCCGCTGGCTCCCCGGAGGTTGGCCTTATGTGGAATCGGTTTCGCGAGCTATTTCAATTTTCCAAGGGTGTTCAAAGTTATCCCGGCCACATGTTGATGTTGATCCTGCGCGGCCTCTTTGGCGCTCTCGTCATCGGCATCGCCACCGGGCTTTTGTATTATTTGGATGCTCAAAATCGCTTCAGCGAGGGCTTGGCGGTTTTTATCCTGATCCTGGCCTCGGCCCTTCTGGTCGTGTTGCTGGACAGCATGGCTAAGAACAAACAAATCAACACGATTTCCGCCATCTATTTCGGCTTGTTATTGGGATTTTTCCTGGGCAGTCTGCTGTGGATGTACCTGGAACCCATTTTCGCCCAGTATCTGGATGAACAGGTCGCCAGCTTTACCCGGTTGCTGCTCATCGTCGTAAGTTGTTACATAGCGGTATCCACCCTGATCCAAACCAAGGACGAATTCCGCTTTTTGATTCCCTATGTCGAATTCTCCAAACAGGTTAAAGGCCCCAAGTCGTTGGTCCTGGATACCAGTGTCATCATCGACGGTCGAATTGCCGATATTTGTGATACGGGCATTATCGATACCAAGATGATCGTGCCGCGCTTTGTGCTGCAGGAATTGCAAGCCATCGCCGACAGCTCGGACAGGATCAAGCGGACGCGCGGCCGCCGGGGATTGGACATCCTCAAACGGATGCAAACCAACACCAAGGTGGACTTGCAGATGCACGAGGCCAACTTGCCCGAGCTGCACGAAGTGTCCAAGGTCGATGAACGACTCGTGGTGATGGCCAAGGCTTTGGGCGCCCGCGTGGTGACCAACGACTTCAACCTCAACAAGATCGCCCAGCTGCAGGGAGTCGAGGTCATCAATTTGAACGAGCTGGCCAACGCCCT
>CAZFGM010000611.1:0-4505 GCA_964518515.1 uncultured Alcaligenaceae bacterium
TTCGAGTTCGAGGCAGCTGCACCAATTCTAATTTACGTCGCCCGTGGTTTTTTTTTAATTGGTGAGCGGTCTGTTTTTCAAGCCGGAACCCGCGTTTCCATCATCTCGTCGAGGATTGCGGCCAGGAGGCCGTCGCGCGTGAGGACGGCCGCGGCGCCGACGAAATCGCCGAGGCGAATTTTCTCGGGATCGTACTGCCGATTCACCAGAATGATTTTGCGATCGGGCTGCCCCAGGCGCAGCTTGGCGCAGACCAGCCAGCCGCTTTCGTCGGGAAGGTCGGCGTCCAGGACCACCAGGTCCGGGTCGAGGGCCGCCGTGAGGCGGCGAGCTTCCGCGGCGGTGCCCGCTGGATGCACTTGCCAACCCTGGCGGCGAAAGTGGCGGCCGCTGCGGGCCGCGTGAACCGAATCGGCATAGGCCAACACCAGCCGCCGCCGCACGGGCAACTTCTCTGACCGAGAAACCATGGGGCCAATCCTTTTCTTTGCTAAACGCGAAGGTTCTCTTTGTACTTCGCAAGTTTAGGACACATCCTTGGGAAAAAATGGTCGGGCATGGTAAATCTTTCATGAAGCTACTTCGCCCGGCCGGGATTCGCCCCTACTGAAACCGGCGATTTTTGTCAAGTCGGTTGAGGCCACTCCTTTAGGTAAACCGGGAAAGATGGCAACTTTATCCTTGCCTGCTGGACCAAGAAGGGCTATAAGCACGCCAACGCTTTCAAAAACCTTCCCCCGGCCTACCTGAACGGTCGAGCACCAGGAGTACCTCCCGCAATGGCTAAAAAACCTGTCAAAACCAAGCCTTCGAGTAAATCCCGAACCCCCGCCAAGCCCGCCGCCGCGGAGAGCCCCGAAAAAACCAGCCCGACCCTGATCAAGCAGGTGATTTCCGCCAGCAACGGAATTTTGCGCCTGGGGCCGACCTGGGTGCCGCGCTCTTTCTTGATGCCCGGCAAACGGCTCAAACTCCATGCCGCCGACCTGTACGCCCTGGGCAGCCAGCGCGGCGGCATTGATGAACGCTGGTTCTCCTCCACCACGCCCGCCGCCAATGCCGGCGCCCCCTGGGATGAAGGACTCAGCTACGTCGTCCACGGCGGCAAGAAAGCCTTTACTCTCCGCGAAGCCATCGCTCTGGAAGGCGACCGTCTGATCGGCCCGGCCCTGTGGGATCGCTATCAGCGCTGGCCCGTATACAGCAAATTCTTCGACAACCTCGGCCCCATCCCGCACCACATGCACCAGAACAACGCCCAGGCCGCACTCGTCGGGCAACAGGGCAAACCCGAATCTTATTATTTCCCACCGCAACTCAATGCGACAGGCAACAATTTCCCCTACACCTTTTTCGGCCTGGAGCCCGGCACCGCCAAGCAGGACATTCGCCGCTGCCTCGAGCGCTGGAACGAAGGCGACAACGGCATCCTCGATTTCAGCAAGGCCTACCGCTTGAAACCGGGCACCGGCTGGCTCGTTCCGCCCTGCATCCTTCACGCCCCCGGATCGCTCCTGACCTATGAGCCGCAGTGGGGGTCCGACGTGTTCGGCATGTACCAATCGATGGTCGAAGGCCGGCCCGTGCCCTGGGAGCTGCTCGTCAAGGACGTGCCCAAGGAACGCCATCAAGACCTCGATTACCTGGTCGATCAGCTCGACTGGGAGGCCAACGTCGATCCGAGCTTCAAGGACAACCATTACCTGGAGCCGCTCATCGCCGCCGGCGGCGACGGCGCCGGCTACACCGATCGCTGGATCGTCTACGGCAAGATCGGCGGCCAGGAGTTGTTCTCCGCCAAGGAGCTGACCGTGCAGCCCGGGGTCAAGGTCACCATCAAAGACAACGGCGCCTACGGCCTGATCGCCGTCCAGGGCAGCGGCTGGATCGGCAAACATCGCCTGCACACGCCGGCCATGATCCGCTTCGGCGATTTGACCGAGGACGAAGTGTTCGTCGGTTACGAAACGGCCCGCGACGGCGTCCAGTTCGACAACACCGGCAACGAGCCGCTGGTCACGCTGCGCTATTTCGGGCCGGATACCAATCCGCACGCACCGAGTGTCGGCGACCATAAGCGGCGGCGATAGCTCGCCTGGTTTTACCGTGGGGTTCTTGGGTAGAATGACATGGGCCGCAAAAGAGGAAGTCGTTTTCGGAAAGGCGAGCGATGCGCAAGAACAATATGAAAACGTCGTGCAAGCACAACGCCGCTCCCGTCAAGGGAAGTCGAATAAGCGAATCATCATTTCCTCCAAGGCTTCGTAGATCTTGTCGGTGGCCCAAAGTGCCTGGAAAAGCCCGAGCGAGGCTCTTTCTGAATTCGGCGCCAGCACCGCCGCTTTGCGCCAGTGAAGAATGGCTTTTTGCGCCTGTTGCAACTCGAAATGATAGACAGCCCCCAAGTACGCGTGGATCGGAGCCTGATCGGGATAGCGCTGGCCGGCATCTTCCAACCATTTGGCTGCGACTTTCGGGCGCCCGGCCTGCCTCTGGTCAAGAGCTTCCTGAAAGAGCGGTCCAAGTTAGGGTGTTCCTGCAGGAACTTTATCCATCGCGTATTCTTCGCCGACTTCACTTGGTGTACGGATACGTTGATTGAAGTTCCTTTCCCGTTACTTGCTTTTCTCGATGGACTCGTCGAAATTCTTGCCGAGATAACGGAAAAATGGGAACTGGCCGGGCCGGTAAGCGGGTAAGTGTGCCAGGATGCAGGTAACCTGTTTTTTCTGGTAAGCTCTTTGGAGTAGGTGATGATATGGAACCCCTGAGGTTGAACCAGGTCGAACAGCAATTAGCCGACGACCTGCAATGGGCCTTGCGATCACCCGAGGTGCGGCAATATGCCGGGCAACTTGTCGCAGTCCATAAGAAGCGGGTGGTCGGCGTCGGCACCAACCGAGACGCTTTGGTCACACAAGCTGCCGAGAAAGCCCAGTGTCCTGGGCACGATCTCGTTGTCATGGTCGTGCCGCCGGCGGACCTAACCGAAATCCCCTCCTGAGGGAACGCCTTCTGGAGCAAGCATGGCCACACCGTTCTCGGGCACGACGACCCCTTTTCAGTGGTCCATCCGGTTGCTTTCTGTCGGCAGTTTGACTATTCCTACTGCGCGCCTGGATGTCGAGCTTTTCCTCCGGACGACCCTGCCCGGGCGGCAGGTTATCGCCGAGCAGGCCTGGCTGGATACGGGAGCACCGCTCTCGACCATACCTTTCCACGTGCACAACGGCCGTCTCGCCTGGAGACCCATCCCCGCAGTCAGGGTCACGTGGGCGGGCCAGGCCTGTGACCTGGGTTACATCGACATCTGGCTGCCGACCGAGCAGTCCTCCATTCCGCGAGGTCCCTTCACACTCCTGGCCAAGTTCCCCCGCAGCGATCCTCCGGGTAATCCGGTACCCATCCTGCTGGGGCTTGAATTCTTCCTGTCTCACCAGGCGGGAATGAGCCTTCTGCCGCCCCCACAGCAGGGCGTGATTCAAGTACCTTGATCGGTCCCAACCCCAACCCAATCGCCCCGATTGTCCTGGCTCTCAAAACCAGGCCAAACCGCCAACCGCCCGGAATTCGAAGAATTGAAGTGGCGCGCTTGCGGATTCGGGTTGGACTCGGGTAGAATTCCACCATGAAGCCGACCGGCTCAGCCTGGCGCGGGAAAAGTTGGCGCAGGAATTTGCGGTATTCTGGTGCCACAAACTGTTGGCAGTGCCCTTGACCACCACGACCCGATCCATAACCCACCTACATCTGAGGAACTAAATTTCTTGGAGTCGCCATGAAAAAGAAGCTCTCCATCGGCAGCTGGGCCTTCATCTTCAATCAGGAAAAACCGACCAACGACTTCCACCAGGTCGTGCACATGCTGGCCGACCTCGGCTATGAGGGCGTCGAGCTGGGCGGGTTCAATCCGCATCCCGGGCCGGACACCTGCGATACCAAGGCCAAGCGCCTGGCCCTGCGCAAGCTGGTGGAAGACCACGGCCTGAAGTTCTCCGGCCTGGCCGCCGACCTGTGGGCGCAAAAACTCATTTCCGTCGAGGACAGCGGGCCCTATATCGCCGCCTTTGCCAAGAACCTGTTCTTCGCCGAGGACCTGGGCATCGACACCATCCGCGTCGATACCGTCGAGCCGATCAAGGTCGTGAAGGAGAAAAACCTCGATCTCAAGGTGGTTTTCGACCGGGCGGCGCGGGCCTTCGACCTGTGCTCGAAGCTGGCCGCCAACCGCGGCATCAAAATCTGCTGGGAATTCGAGCCCGGCTTCCCCATTAACAAGCCGTCCGAGATCGTCGCCCTGGTCGATGCCGTCCGGGCCAAGGGCAACGACAACTTCGGCGTCCTGTTCGACACCTGCCACGCCTACATGTGCGCCGCCCAAGGCGCCAACCAGATCGGCGCCAAGGAGACCCTGCCCGGCGGCGACATGGAGCTTCTGCAAAAGCTCAAAGGCAAGATCACCCACGTCCACCTCATCGATTCCGACGGCACCCTCAACGAGCACA
>CAZFGM010000612.1:0-4504 GCA_964518515.1 uncultured Alcaligenaceae bacterium
TCAATTGGCAATTGGCAATTGCCTTTCCTCATTCGGGAACGTCCACCTGTTCTCCGCCCGCGCGCGTGGCCATGGCCCGCCAGGTCACCGGGTTGATGCTGTTGGAAATGTTGCGCACCGAGCCGTCGCAGAACAGGAAATTCACCCCGTAGGTATGCCGGCTCCAGAAGTCCTCCTTGTGGGCCACCGGGTCGTTCGGCGTATGGTCGGCCGCCCCCAGGACGAGTGCTGGGGCATCGGCGGCGCCGGTCACAGCGCCTGTCCACGTCGCCCGCGCCAGGTTGCTGCTCCGCTCGCCGACCATCAAGGTGTTGCTGGTCCCATCGGCGATGTGCAGCATCTTGACCCGGCTATTGCGGAAGAAGATGCCGTTGCCCGCCCCCGGATCGACGTCGATTTCATTGTCGCCGAAGATGCCGACGTAATTCGCATGGGCTACCCGAACCGTTGCTCCGTGCGGCGTGAAAGTGTCCAGGTCGCCATCGGAAGGACAGCGAAAAATCGGCAGCACGGCCGCCCGCGAGGCGGCATTACTGGCATGACCAATGTCCAGATTGAACTGAATTTCTTGCCTCAGCGGCGCCTGTTCCAGCTCGTCGAGCAGATATGCCGCCCATCCCCAGCCCGGTCCCAGGTCGTTACTATTTGGCCCCACCCCGGAAACATACCCCGGCGGAAAACCCTTGTGACGCTCATGATAACTGTGCAGCGCGATGCCGATTTGCCGCAGGTTATTGCGACACGCGGTCCGCGCGGCGGCTTCGCGAACTTGCTGGACTGCCGGAACCAGCATGGCCATTAAAATGACGATGATGGCAATAACCACCAGGAGTTCCAACAAAGTAAAACCGGAATATGGGGTTGAAATCATGGCTCACCAATTAATACGAAGTATTACAATAAGGTATAACAAAATAAAATAATCTGGCAAGGATAAAAGTTGTTGGGCGGCTCCCCATGCAGACGAGCATCTGGGGGGTGATGTCGAGAGTTGGAAGTTTTTAATATGATTGGTGTTACGTTTTTTACCAGGTGATCATGAGCCGGTGATACAGCCACGACACAGGACATTAAAAACATCCGATCTCGGGCCTGGGCCCGCGGAGGTCGCCGTCGGATTCCGCGCTGGCCGCGAGCCCACCTGGGCCGAACGCCTGCCCTGCTGCCCAGCGTGCCCGACGCAGAACAAGGATTCGGCGCGTGCTGGCCAAGCTGAAAAAAGAAGCAGCGGAATCGTCAACTTGAAGGACCGGGCCGCGCCGGAGGACCGACGAGCCGCAAAACATGAGCGAGCTGCGCATTCGGGCGCTGGCGTCCCTGCACCCCCTCTTCGCCCTCCGAACGACCGGCGAAGGCACGGACCGCCTCGCAGGCTTTGCTCAGGCTCTTCGTCGGATCGCCCCAGACGCTCGACCAACCAATGTTGCACCAAGGCTGCCAGCAGTCGCGACCAGACGCGCACCATTTGCCGAACCACCGTCGAGCCGCTGCTCAGAACCGCCACCAGGTCTTGCGATTTCCAACGTTTGAACAGCAACTCCACTTGCCAGCGGGCACGATACAAAACAGCCGCTTCTTTCGCCGTCAGCATTTCGACCGGAACGTGTCGCTAAGTTCAGCTACGGTACCGGTCTTTCCCTTGATGGAAGAAGGTGCTTGCCGAGAGATGGTATCGGGTTCTCGAAGGAAATGGAGGCGGGTTGGTAGTTCCGGCTTTAGCCGTTTTACCGGGGAGGGGCGGAACTACGAACCCATCAATCCGCCTTCTTCGGTTGCCGCGGCGGCCGTATGAGCATGCTGGTCAAAGCCCCGGGTTCATTGAAAGCCTTGGGCCGCTCTTTGTCGCCGAGGACGAAGTGCATGGTCCACTTGCCGTCTTGGATCTTGTAGATGCCGCGCTAGACCTGGCCCTCGCGATTATCGCCCTGAACGATGTGCTGGTCGAACGTCATGGCCGACTTGCTCGGATCGAGTTTCATCACCGCGATGTAGACACCTTTATCGCCATGGTAGGTCTTGAACCAATCGCCGCTGACTTTGACAGGCGAATCGCCGCCGCCAGAAGTTGCGTCAGGAAAGGTTGAGCCGCAAGGGAACCGAGCCGACCGCGGAACGTTTGGCGTGGTGCGACTGGACGATCCTGGTGACCAGCGTGCAAACCGAGCTTGCCATTTTTCAATTGCCACGCCGCCCATCCCCAACCCGGTCCCAGGTCGTTGCCGTTCGGCCCGACCCCCGAAACGTATCCTGGCGGAAAACCCTTGTTATTGCCATTATCGCCATTTTGCCCCCAGGACGAGTGCTGGGGCATGCGCATCAGTTAAGCTTCACTCCCGACCTGAAACGGTTGGTGGCGACTTATGCGGATGGCAGCGCGCGGATCTGGAGTTGCCCAGAATCGAGGATGCAATTGCAAATCGATGATATCGCGAAAGAAGCGGGGCTGACCATTGCGCCGGATGGCCAGAGGATGGCATTCCTGGATTCCAAGGGATTCGGTCAAATATGGTCACTCTCCGAAAATCGAGAAATCACACGCATTAAAACTCCCCAGGCCAGGCTGGCGTTTACCACCGATGGTTCGCAGCTTGTGCTGTTTTCCGGCAACACGATTCATCTCTGCCCGACGGACACAAGCCAATCGGTCAGAGATCTGCGGGTTCCCGATCAAATGGGTAATGGGCTCGCGCTCACTCCGGATGGCGAACGGGCACTGACGTGCAGTTGGGGCACGGGTGCGTTGCATCTAACGGACCTGAAAACCGGCAAACAAATCCGCACGTTTTTCCCCGACGCCCGATGGGATGGACAGGCGGTAGCCGTGTCTCCCGATGGCCGCCGCGCGGCGGCTTGGCTGCGCTCCGGAGGCCTTAAACTGCTCGATCTGACAAATCGCGAGGACTCGGCAAGCACAGAGATCGAGGCCAGCGTCGGCCGAAGAGATGGTCGGCCGATCTCGCTCACCTTCTCGCCGAACGGACAGTTCATGGCCACGGTGGATGGCAACGAACAGGTCGTGGGGTATGACGCCTTGACCGGCAAGAAGCGCTTCGGATGGCAACTAGCCGGCCCCGTTAACACGGTGACCTTCGCCGCCGACGGCCGCCACCTGGCCACCGCCAACGGCAATGGCACGGTTTACATCCTGCGCGTCGCCCCGCCCCAGGGGAAGTAGCGGAAACGAATAATTGCTGGTAGAATATGAGATGAAAGGAGACTACCAATGCGACCCGCGGACATCCTTGAGTATGTGCGGCGAAGCCCCTTTAAGCCATTCCAGATCACTTTGACCGATGGCCGAACCTACGAAATCCATCACCCCGAGTTGGCTATGGTCGGTCGCTCGACAGTGGCTATTGGCATTCCTGCCGACAACGAGGCTGAACTCATCTATGAACGTTTGGTTACCGTTGACCTCCTGCACATTATGGAGGCCGAGCAACTACCCGCGACAACTTCTCCCCCTTCGGGAAGTGGCTAGGGTTCTAGCTGCATGAATCTCCGCGAATGGCAGCTTCCAGGCCCGGTGAACGGCGTCGCCGCCGATGGCCGCCACCTGGCAACCGCCAACGGCAACGGCACGGTGTACATTCTGCGCTTGAGATCGCTGCCGGGTAAGTAGCGGGCGGGCTTACGCTCGGATACAATCAACCGGAGAAAGGAGCCACCATGAAAGCAGTCAAAGCCATCTATGAGAATGGCAAGGTCAAGCTCTCCGAGAAGCCCAACACGGCGGGACCATTGGAAGTGTTGGTCGTCTTCCCGGAACCGAGCGATGATCCCTGGGAATCCATGATCAATGACCCCGCTCCGCGGCCGGCCCTTGCCCGCCGGATTGAGGAGGTGCGCGACGAGATCGCCAGGGGAAAAACCAAGCCCCTGACCCTGGATCAACTATGAACTCCGAGACGGCGGCTGGCTTCTGGCAACTCTACCGCCGGCTGTCCAAGGCCGTCCGCCAGCAGGCCCGGGACGCCTATCGCCGATGCCAATCGAATCCCGCACATCCCAGTCTGCACTTTCACCGTCTGGCGTCCTACCCGGAACTCTGGTCCGTCCGCGTGACCCGGGATTACCGCGCGGTCGGCCTCGTCGAAGGGACCACCATCACCTGGTTCTGGATTGGCAATCATAAGGCGTTCGAGCGCGCATTCCCGACCTAGCCGCCCGCGCCAAGCTCCGCCAAAGGCAACTTCCCGGTCCCATCCATGGCCTGGCCTTCGCCGCCGACGGTCGCCATCTCGCGGGAAGCTTCTTTAACAAGATACCCTCACGGCCCTCACGCTGCGCGGGCACACGAATGCTGTCAGCAGCCTGGCCCTGAGGGGCGACGGCAAGCGGCTTTTCTCGGGGAATGATGACCATCAAGGTGTGGGACCTGGGGGGGGGGCAAGGAAACCCTGACCCTGCGCGGGCACACGAGAGAGGTCACCAGCCTGGCGCTGAGCGGCGGCGGCAAGCGGCTGTTCTCAGGGAGTGAGGACAACACCATCAAGGTGGGATC
>CAZFGM010000613.1:0-4491 GCA_964518515.1 uncultured Alcaligenaceae bacterium
CAGAAAAAACCGTAGGGATTACCTTATCCTCCAAGCCCCAAGGCGAGTCTTCGAGCCTTGGGGGTGGAACCTGGTAAACCCTCGGGGCTTTATTCCTTTTTAGAGCTGCCAGGACGATAATTATGTTACCGCGAAACCGCCGAGCGAACTACGCGACGGGGGGTTCCCGCAATGGCAAAACGAAAACGATCCGCGAGCCGTTCCATTCTGCTGGGGCGGTTGCGTAGGCATCTGAAGGAGGACCCGGCCAAGCTGCCGGTGCTCGACCAGACTTTCGCCACCTACGAAAGGCCGAACCTGCACCTGGCCATGGAGGAGTTGCAGCGCGAGTTGCCAGAGCCGGCTGAGTTAGTGGGTGTCGTGGCCCGGCACGATTACGAAACGGCCCGGCTGGCAAAGCTGTCGCGCGAAACGACGGCCAGATATTACGAAGCCGGGCCGGTCGCCTACACCGACGTGCCCCTGGCCGATGGCCGGCAGCTGGCCTGCGTCAAGTGCGGGCTGTATTTTCTGCGCGACGCTGGCGGGCCGCTAGCCCTGCTGCTGGACGAAGATCGGCTCCATCAAACAGGCATCGTCGTCGAGGTGATGGCCGCCGACTGCGAACAGGCCGAAAGCTTCCTGCGCCGCCTTACCCGGCTGGCCCGTCACGGAAAGGCCTTTCGCGGTCACGTTCTGTCGGTGGATGAGGATTGCTACGGCAGGCTGTCGGTCCATTTTCATCACCTTCCCCCGGTCGCCCGCGATTCCTTAATCCTGCCCGAGCCACTGCTGCGGCGAATCGAGCGGCACACCATTAGCTTTACCCAGCACGCCGACAAGCTCCGCGCCGCCGGCCGCCACTTGAAGCGCGGCATCCTCTTGCACGGCCCGCCCGGCGCCGGCAAGACGCTTTCCGCCATGTACTTGGCAGCGCAGATGCCGGGCCGAACCGTCCTGTTGATGACCGGGGGCAGCGTGCGGGCCCTCGAGTCGGCCTGCCGCCTGGCTCGAATGCTCATACCCGCCACTATTATCCTGGAAGACGTCGATCTCATCGGTACCCAGCGCGAACAGCAATCGATCGGCGCAAACGCTCTCTTGTTCGAGCTTCTCAACCAGATGGACGGTTTGGCTGACGACATGGATCTGTTGTTCGTGCTGACGACCAACCGGCCGGACATTTTGGAACCGGCCCTGGCGGCGCGGCCGGGGCGGATCGACCAGGCCATCGAGGTGCCGCCGCCGGACGCCGCCTGTCGCCGCCGCTTGCTGGAGCTGTACGGCCGGGGACTGAAAACCGAGGGCATCGATTGGAACCAGTTGGTCGAACGCACGGCGGGGGCCAGCGGCGCCTTTATTCGCGAGTTGTTGCGTAAAGCCGCGGTTTTTTCCGCCGAAGATGCCCCTGACGGCGAACTCCGGGTGGGCCAAGGTCACATGGAAGAAGCCCTGGCGGAACTGCTAGTCGCCGGCGGGGCGCTGACACACAGTCTCCTGGGAGCAACGTCACAGGGGTCGCATAACCCCCCTCTCTGAGATTTATTTGTGGCAAGGTATATTACTAAACTCCGGGTGATGTTATGGGCCATTGGCAATCAGGATTTCTGGTCTTCTTGGTTTTGGCTTCAACTTCCCCCGGCCAAGACAAATCCACCGCTAAGGACCCCCTCGCCCAGTACGATGCCAAGATCAAGCCCGCCGACCGCAAGCACTGGGCCTACCAACCCGTGCGCCGGCCCGCCATCCCCAAGGTCCGCGATACTTTCTGGGTGCGAAACCCCATCGATGCGTTTGTGCTGGCTCGCCTGGAAAAGGACGGCTTCCACCCCGCCGCGAAGGCCACGCCGCGAGCCCTACTTCGCCGCGTTTATCTCGACTTGACCGGTCTGCCCCCGACGCTGGCGGAGCAAGAAGCGTTTCTGCACCATCCTTCCCCCGCTGCATTCGACAAGGTGGTTCAGGACCTGCTTTCCCGGCCCACCTACGGCGAGCGCTGGGGCCGGCACTGGCTCGACCTGGTTCGCTATGCCGAGACCAACGCCTACGAACGCGATTCGCCCCGGCCGTTCGTCTGGCGCTATCGCGATTACGTCATCAAGGCCTTCAACGACGACAAGCCGTTCGACCGCTTCATCCTCGAGCAACTCGCCGGCGACGAATTGGCGGACGCCAATAGTGAAACGCTGATCGCCACCGGCTATTACCGCCTGGGCCCGTGGGACGACGAGCCGGCCGATCCGCAGGAGGATCGCTTCGATCAGCTCGAAGATCTGGTCAACACCACTTCGCTGGTCTTCCTCGGCCAGACGCTGAGTTGTGCCCGCTGCCACAATCACAAGTTCGAGGCCCTGACCATGCACGATTACTATCGCATGGTGGCAATCTTCAACGGCCTGGTGCGGCCAACGAAAGGACGCACCGAGCTGGTGCTGCCGGCCGGGTCGGCGAAAGAAATCGCCGCCGAGGCAGAGCGCGATCGCGCTTGGGCCGGACTGTCCCGGCTCGCCGCGAGCCAACGCGTCGTGGCCGGGACCAACCTCACGGCAGGCCTGGTCGAAACGGCCATGCGCACCTATCGCAGCAACACTCCGGATTTGCCGCGCGGTTACTTCCTGCGCGAGCTTTCGCCCAAGCCGCCGGATACGCATCTGCTGTTGCGCGGCAAGGCGACTCAGCCGGGACCGAAAGTATCCCCCGGTTTCCCCGCCGTCCTGGTGAAAGAACAGCCGCGGTTTCCCGCGCCCGGCAAGGACACCAGTCGGCGCCGCCTGACCCTGGCCCGCTGGATCGCCAGCCCCGACCATCCGCTCACCGCCCGCGTCCTCGTCAATCGCGTCTGGCAGTACCACTTCGGCGAGGGCCTGGTCCGCACCCCCAGCGATTTCGGCGTCATGGGCACGGCCCCCACGCATCCCGAACTGCTCGATTGGCTGGCGCGCTGGTTCGTCGAACACGGCTGGTCGATCAAGAAGCTGCACCGCCTGATCCTGGCCAGCAACACCTACAAGATAAGCAAACGCTGGCACAAGGACTACGCGGCCAAGGACCCGGAAAACACCCGCCTGTGGCGCTTCCCTTATAAGCGGCTCGAAGTCGAGGCCATCCGCGACGCCGTGCTGGCCGTGAGCGGCAAGCTGAACCGGCAAATGTTCGGCCCGTGGATGTATCCGGAAGTCCCCAAGGAGGCCCTGGCCGCCCACGCCGATCTGGACAAGATCTGGAAACCCTTCGACGAGAAAGACGGCTCGCGCCGCACCATCTACGCCCACATCAAACGCTCGATGGTCGTGCCGCTCTTGGAAGTGCTGGACCTGTGCGACACGGCGCGGTCGGCGGACAAGCGCCAAGTGACTACGGTGGCCCCGCAAGCCCTGATGCTTTTCAACGGCGCCTTCGTCAACCGCCAGGCCCGCCATTTCGCCGAGCGGCTGCACCGCGAAGCCGGCCCCGACCCGGCCAAGCAA
Organism: uncultured Alcaligenaceae bacterium; assembly: GCA_964518515.1. Taxonomy (GTDB): domain Bacteria; phylum Planctomycetota; class Planctomycetia; order Gemmatales; family Gemmataceae; genus CAZFGM01. Next base: position 3,447 of record CAZFGM010000613.1, read on the forward strand.
ATCGACCGCGCCTTCCTCCTGGCCCTGTGCCGGCCGCCGACCGAAAAGGAACGGCAGGTGCTGACGCGGTTCTTGCAGCGCGAAATGGAGGCACAGCTCCAGGAAGCGGGAAAAGCAGCGCCGGAACCGGCGGCGCGACGCCGCGCCCTGGAACAGATGTGCCGGGTGATCTTTAATCTGAACGAGTTCGTGTATCCGGATTGAATAATTTATTGGCTCCCCAATGCAGCCAAGCGGCGGCCATACTTGTCTTTGGGATTTTCCCCGGTGATGGCGGTCAACGCCCAGAACCAATCCGCCCGGTCTCTCTTTAGTTCCTGCAAAATCAAGGGGACAGCTACTGCACCGAGGCCAATGATTCCCTGATTAGCCGGGTGCATGGCTTTCTTCGCCATGCTGGAAGGGGCCACCGGCGGGTTTGTTCAGAAATCCCGGCCATAAAAAGGCGGTGACGACGAAGATAAGCGCCACCGCGCAGAGCCCTCCCACACCGAGCAGCAAGGGCATGAGCTTGCCCGATTTCCGCGGGGCGGGCCGCCGCTGATCCTCCTCATCGCGCCGGAAATTTTCTTCCCTCCGGCGTGGCGATCGGGGTTCGGCCGCGGCCGGTTGCCGGGCGGGATCATAGGATTCTTTCTTTATTCCCGTTGGAGCGGACTTTTCCGTCGCCGGCATGGGAAAAATCGCCGAACAGCGCGGGCAGCGCATCTTCTTTCCCGCGGGAATGGTTTTTGTCACCTTCAATTGGTGGTTACACTCGGGACAGGAAAAGATGATGGCTTCCATAGGTTTTTCCATGACAGGAATGCCTGATTGTACCTTCGGGAATAGGGAAATGGTACTGTTTTGTGGCGCTTTGGCCGCGAATCGATCACCCAAGGCCGGAACCATCGAGTGCCACTTTTTTTCTGGCCCTTTGGTTGATCGCACGAACAGTATTCAGGAAATCACCGGTAGATGGAAAGCTGCCGGGTAATGCGTGCAATCGCCGGCGCCTCACCCGGCAGCTTACGCTGCTCGGCTCGCCGAGAAAGTCTCAAACCTG
>CAZFGM010000614.1:0-4483 GCA_964518515.1 uncultured Alcaligenaceae bacterium
CGAATTTGCGGGCCAGGATTCTTCCAGCGCGGGAAATAGGCGCCTTTTTTGTCAACTTTTTCCCTCGGACCGCCGAATATGCCAGCCACGCCAGCAGCGCCTGGGAAGCAACTTTAGCCAAAAACGAGATTTCCGCCGGATTTCTTCAGGATAGCAGGGCACGGCCGGTTTCTTTTGACAGTTCCCTAAGATTCTCATAGCCCCATAGTCGCTTGTAGGTAATGCTTGCCTGTCCGTGCAACAGAAGTTCTCAACGGGGAGACCTGGCGCGGGCAAGCGACCACCATACGAGAAGGGGACTATGAAGAAGTTTCTGGTAACGGGAGCGTTGGCTCTGTCGATCGCTGCCCTCTCCCAGCAGCAGGCCTCGGCGTGGACAAATTTCCGGGTCGGCCTGGGCCTCAACCTGGGCTGGCAGAGCGGGGGCAATAACTGGTTGTGGGGCGCCTTTCGTAATGGGCAGCCTCCGGGACCGGAATTCGGCGGGGGCATCTACGGCTACCCCCCTGGTCACCACCCCCACCACCAGCACATGCCGTTTTATTTCGGCCATGGCATGCCGTCCAACGGTCACGCCATGCCGTCCAACGGTCACGGCATGCCGCTGGGCGGTTACGGCGCGCCTTTTCAGGGCATGTCGTTCGAGCCGCCGATGCCGGCTCCGGTCTTCGCGCCGATGGAAACCCAGGCCTTTTATCCGCACGGGCCGGCTTACCACGGCGCCTACTATTACCCGGTAAACTGGTATCGTTAAGCGCTGTTTTCCCAGGCCGCGGCGCCTAGCAAGTGGGGCCTGTCTGCCGGGCAGGCAAGAATTCCTGCCCCACGCATCGGGGCCGTGCCGGCTTGGGAACACCCGCCACGATTTTTCACCCTGGCCCCCAATCCGGTTGGCCCAAAACCGATTGGGGGTTCTTGATTGCCTCCCGGCAATGCGGCCTAAAGGAAATACAGCACTTTTTCAGGCCGGTCCGCCAAATCCTTCTCTCCCCAGGGTGGGGAGAAGGACGCCGGGAGGGTGGACCGCGTGCCCGCGTTTCTCCATTTCTGCTGGCCTGGTCCCCTTCCATGAGGAATGCTTGAGCATCTCCGGCGTTCACTTCGCCGAGCGGTTTCCTGCCTGCGGAGCGAAATTCGTCGAGCCGCGGGCACCAGATTCTCGTGGGACCAATCTTCCTATGACTATACTTCGCAAAACGACGTGGGGAATCCTCCTGGGCCTTTTCGGCCTGGGGCTGCCCGCAGGGACCCGCGCCGATCATCCGCAGGCGCAGGGACCGCTGAAAATGGATGCCGCCTTCATGTGGCGCTGCAACATCAAGGTGGGATATGCCCAGTATCACCTGGGCCCGTGGTATTCCTATTTCCCTTACGATGCCCATTTCCAGATGCAGGCCCCGTTCGGCGGCAGCGGCACCTGGCCGACACAGACGCCGTTCTATCCGGGCCAGCACCTTCCCGGCCAGCAACCGCACATGCCGCCGGCCAACCAGCGCCTGCCCCAGCAAAACACCAGCCTGACTCCCGTGGGCGGGACGTCGATGGTGCAACCTTTTGGAAACTACGGCCCGGCCCCCAGTTACTGGTACAGCAATCGGTGATAATACTTCGCGCGCCAATTTTTGAGGCGAGCCGAGCTCCGTAAGGAGCCGGGTGACACCTGGCCGCAACCCGGCCGCTCACGCGGCTCGGCTCGCCGAATCCGTGTGCCGTCGCTGGCCACGGCACACGGCGTGTGCCTGTTACTTGAAATGCTTGCCTTGCCAGCTGTCGCGGCACTCCAGTTCCGCGTCGATGGCCCGGAGCACCCCGGGCTTGTCCAGGCACCACGCCGGCGCCACCAGATACTCCGGCGGCGCCTCCCCTTGCAACCGGTGCACGACCATTTCCGCTGGCAGCCGTTCGAGAAAATCACACACTACGCTCACGTATTCCTCCCGCTCCATCATGCGGACCTGGCCGGCGCGAAACATGGTTTCCAGCGGCGTGTCCTTGACGACATGCAGATTGTGGATCTTGACGCCTTGCACGGGCAGCGCAGCTAAAGCGTCGGCGCTGGCGAGCATGTCCGCGGTCGATTCGCCGGGCAGGCCGAGAATGACGTGGGCACACAGATCCAGTCCGCGGTCCTGACTGCGGCCGACGGCATCGACAAAGGCCGGGTAATGGTGGCCTCGGTTCATCCAGTCCAGGGAACGGTCGTGGATACTTTGCAGTCCCAGCTCCAGGCACACGTAACGATCGCGAGCATAGCTTTCGAGCAATGCCAGAACGTCGTCGGGCACGCAATCGGGGCGGGTGCCGACGGCCAGGCCGATCACCTGGGGATGGGCCAGGGCCTGGTCGTACAGGCGGCGGAGCTTGTCCACCGGGGCGTAGGTATTGGTGGCCGCCTGAAAATAGGCCAGAAAGCGGTCGGCGCCGTAGCGCGTGGCCAGGATGGCCACCCCGCGGTCCACCTGGGCGCGGATGGTGGTCCGTGGCAGCCGGCGATTGGGGCTGAAGCTGCGATTGTCGCAATAAACACAGCCGCCCACTGCCACCGTGCCGTCCACATTGGGGCAAGTAAAACCGCCGTCCACCGTAACCCGGTAAACCTTGGCGCCGAAGCGCTGCCGTAAAAATCGGCTGAACGGATAATACCGCCGGCCGCCGGCAAACCCCGCGGGCAAGGAAGAAGAAATCATGAATTTTCCCGTCAACCGATACTTTTAAGGCCCACGCTGATTATATAAACCATAGGTGCATGGCACGGTCTGTAGGGAACGCCCTCCGTGGCGTTCCATGGGTTTGCCGGGTTCCCGTCCCACCGGAACGGCACAGAGGCCGTTCCCTACAGAATTAGCCCCTGAACCGTGTCGTGCACTGGTTTACCTTAAGAGCCGATCGGGCCCTTTGTCAAGCCGCCGCTGGACAAGGCGGCCTGATTTATTATGTTGGAAAAAGATGATTTTTTTCTCACCCTTCTGGCGGGAACAGAGTAAAATTTCCCAAAGAGGCGCCTAACAAGATATCGCCCAGCTTGGGCAAGGGTCATGTGCACGAGTGGTTCCTATGAAAGACGTTGCCAACGGAGAACTCATCCCCGCCGGCGGCGGCGACTCCATTCCCCTCATTCGCCCGATCCTGAGGATCGGCCGGCGTGAATCGTGCGATATCCCCCTGCGCCAGCCCAACGTCTCCGGCATCCATTGCGAACTGGCGTTTCGCGAAGGCCACTGGTCCATCCGCGACCTCGACAGCACCAACGGCATCAAGGTCAACGGCGTGCGCGTGCCCAAGAAGGTCCTGCATCCCGGCGACGTCATCACCATCGCCAAGCGCAATTACACCATCGAATACACGCCGGTCATTGGCAAGCATGCCCTGGAGGAGATGATGGAAGACGACGTCATGAGCCAGGGCCTGTTGGAAAAAGCCGGACTCATCCACCGCCGCCGCAAGCCGACTCGGCCCCCGCCTAAAGGACTTCCTCCCGAAGAGGATGATGAGGAGGAGGACGAGGAGGACGAGGACGACGATTAAAAGACATATTGCCAAATGCCAATTACCAATTGCCACATGGAAAACGGAAACAACCACCATTCATTGCAATGCCAATTTTCAAGTGGCAATTGGCAATTTCCACGACCAAGGACGTAAGGAACCGGTACCGATCTTTTTTCGCACAGTTCTTATCGCCAAAACCGCGACACCATATCAAACCCCACCACCATGATGGCGCCGTCCACCACCAGGTGGCTGAGCCACGCCGCGGACAGCGACCGGGACCGCTCGTAAATCCAGGCCCAGACGCCGCCGCCGGCGGCCACGGCCAGTGCGAACAGGCCCACCAGCAGCGGCTGGCCGGGAAAGTATACGGCCAGGATGATGACGTGGTGAGCCATGAAGCCCAGGCTGGCAATGCCGAGGGCGGTGGGCAGCGAACAGCAGCGCCGCAGCCCGCCAAAGACGAACCAGCGCCAGTAGTATTCTTCGAGCAGGGAATGGACCAGGGCAATGGCCGCCGCCATGACGATAAAGCCGGCCGGGGTGTCCATGGCGAATTCCTGTAGTTTGTGGAAGACTTTCTCGGGTGTATCCGCGGTCAGGGGACTGTGTTTCAGCCAGCCGAAATAGAGGCCCAGCATGGCGGCCGCGGTGGCCAGGCCGAAGCCCAGGCCCAGGCCCAACCCTCGCGCCGAGGGAGCCAACTGGCGCAGCCGGTCCCGTTGCCACCACCACACGTACAGGACCGGAAAAGAGAATTGCACAATCTTGCCGAGACCGAAGGCCGCCACCATCGCCGGATTGGCCTGGCTGCCCGGCCCGGCCAGCACCACGAAATACAAGCCCGCCATGAGAGTTGGAAAAACCAGGGCCAGGGCCAGGACGGCCACATCGCGTTTCACAACGCCTCCTTACGAAATAGTCCTGTAAGTTTACAATAACCCTGGGGTGGTCGGGGATTTTTTTGTCCGAGCCGGAAGCGTAAGCGACGGCC
>CAZFGM010000615.1:0-4478 GCA_964518515.1 uncultured Alcaligenaceae bacterium
CTACATGCAAGTGCCTGCCATTGCTGTCCTCGAACCAGATTGAAGAAACTTCGCGTAACTGTTGTCGTTTCGCGCTCCTGTTCATTTCAATTTCCAACCCGGCATTGTCGTACTCGGACTTCGCCACCGAGCCGACACGAAATTCAAATCCCGCGACGCTTGTCTTCGCGCCTACTTTCGCGGAGAGGGCGCCGGACTTGTGCGGCTGAGTGTCGGACGCTGTCGAGATCAAGACTCGGCCACGTGCCGTAATCCGTGAAGCAGAGGGTGCCGGAGCCAGCCGTCCAACAATTTCGAACAAGGCCGCTTTTCGATCACTTGTGATGCCGACAGCCGAGTTGCCGCCCCCCTGCCCGAGTAAATTAAGGCCGGTGTCGTCGTTGAAACTGTACAACTCCGACTGGTCGGAATCTGTCCAAATGCCGGTTACGAAGCCATCTGTCGTCGTGACAACCACTGAGAGCCGCACTCCCGGTTCCTCCGGCCAGGGGCCTCCAAACTCGGCATACCTTGGCCACGACGTGGATACGTCCCGGGAAGAAGAGGAAACGCTTGGTGGGCTTTGACTGCGCGTCTTTTTTTCTTGGGATCATTTCCAACTCTCCCCGGACAAGTCCTTTCACACCGGCTATTTTCGATCGAGAATCTGAAAACGGAACTGCTGTTCCTCCTCGATTTCCACCGCGATATTCTGGCCCAGGATAGCCAGGGTGAGGGCGCCGCGGACGTGGAAGCGCTCCTCGCCGGCCAGGACGCGGCCCTTGTCGGCGTCGAACAGCAGGGTGCCGGCCGCCTCGTGCGCCTGAAAAGCGGCCCCGGTGATCTGCAAGGGTAATCCCATGCCCTTGCCCTTGGGGGGCAGGTAAGTCATTTTGTGTCCGTAGGCGAACTGGTGCAGCGTACCCTTCTGGCCCGTGTAAGCGTACAGCGTCTGGCCCGACCAACTGCCCAGCGGGCCCCAGTTGTGCGCCATCGGTTTGGTCCAGCGCGTGTCCTTGGCCAGCGGCCGATCAGGCAAGAAAAAAGTCGCCTGGGCCATTTCTCTCCAGCCGTCCAGATCGAGCAAGGAAGCCGTCTGAAAGCCCAACCCGCCCAGCATGGGATTAGCAATCTGAATCTTGGCGGCGGCGCCGACAAACTTTTTGACCTGCATTTGCGGACTGAGGAGGATGGTGAAGGTGGTCCCGGGCAGCTTGGCCACGGCCGGGGCCAGCAGGCCTTGCATGGTCGGGTCGGCCTGCAGGAGTTTGGCGGCCTCGACTTTCTGAATCACCACCAGTTCCTGGGGCGTGATTTTTTCCACGGTGAAACTGCTCAGAACGCTGTACTGCAAGTGCGACTGGAATACCAGGCCTTGCATGCGGAAGGTGGGTTTCTGGGCGACCAGCAAATCCTGATAAAAGGTATCGCCTTTTTTCAGCTTCCATTCGAGCTTCAGGGGCTGGCCAATCAGGACCGGCGGAGGGATGGTCCAGATCCGGCGCTCCACCGAAGAGGAATTGCCTTTGTCATCGCTGGCCCGAAATTCCACGATCAGCTTGCCGGCCACCTTGGTCAGGTGAACGCGCCCGTCAGCAGTGGTTTTCCATTCCGCCTTGGGATCGGTGCGGTATTGCAGGTGAACGGCTCGGCCATCGGGGTGTTTTCCTTGCAGGAAGACGGTCAAGGTGTCGCCATGGCGCGGTTTGGCCGGATCGACTTTGGTGATTTCCAGGGTGGGCGGCTGAACCGGCCGCACCAACCAGGTTCGCGTTAACCAGCGCGATTCGCCGCCCCGGCCGTCCACGGCGCGAAACTCCACCGTCAAGTTTCCCGCCGGCAAATCCACCAGGGCCAAGCGGCCCCCAGGAACCGCTTGCCAATCCACGGCCGACGCCCGCCGATATTGCAAGGTCACCGCATCGCCGTCGGGATCGGAACCCTCCAGCTGGACCGTCAAGGTCCCGCCCGCGCGCGGAACCTCCGGTTCCGCCCGGACAATGGACACCGTGGGCGGCCGGTTGACCGGAACGATCAACGGCTTCTCCGATGATGTTTTTTTCTTGGGCGGTGGTTTTTTTTCTTCCAAGCCCTGCCCTTGGGGTCGGGATTTCTCCTTGGGAAAGCCCAGGGACGGCCGTCCCTGGGCTTTCTGGTTTTCGTCCGGCGTGCCGTTTTCCTGCCCCTGGTTCAGAAAAAAAACCAGGCCGGCCACGGCGACCAAGAGGCCCAGAGCGCCGACCAGCCAGGGCCAGCGTTTTGTCGATGGCGGCGGTGAAGGTCGGGGAGAATTCGCCGGCTTGATTTTCGGCCCGCCGGCCACGATCCCCAGCGGCGGAACCGACAATCTCACTCCGCAAGCGGGACAATTCACCTGCCCGCCAGCGTACTGCACCGGCACGGCCACGAGGTTGCCGCAGGAACAAGGCAAAGAAATGTTCATGGCTTGGTTTGTTCGCCTCCCGAAATCCCAGGGGTAATCCTACCATGGCGGAGCCAGAAAAGGAAAGGACTTGGTATAATAGCCGAGGTTATGATTCCGGGAAGTCTTTTTCCGAGGGCGAAACGACAAGCACGTGAGGAGGTTGGCCGTTCAGGCAAAAGGTCGTTTCCACCAACGCTAGTCCATTCGGAACTGCTGCGTACTTAACGCTGAGTGCTGAACGCTTACAATTCGAAAGGATCATTGAATGCCGCGCAACCGGGATGATTTCTGCACCATTGAGGAAGCCCTGGCCGAGGTGCGGGCCGGCCGCATGATCGTGCTCGTGGATGACGAGCACCGCGAGAACGAGGGCGATCTGGTCATCGCGGCGGAAAAGGTCACGCCGGAGGCCATCAACTTCATGGTCCGCAACGGTTGCGGCATTCTTGGGCTGGCCTTGTCGTCGGCCATCTGTGACCGATTGCACCTGGAACCCCTCCCTGGAAAAAACGTCGATTCACAGGCCACGCCGTGGACAGCGCCCATCGACGCCCGCACCGGCATCACTACCGGCACTTCGACCTTCGATCGTGCCCGCACCATCCAGGTGGCCATCGATGAGCGCACCACGCCAGCCGACCTGGTGGTAGGAAAGGGGCACGTGCCCTGCCTGCGCGCCCGCGAAGGCGGCGTCCTGGTCCGCGCCGGCCATACCGAGGGCAGCGTGGACATGGCCCGCCTGGCTGGCCTGAAGGAAGCCGCCGTCATCTGCGAGGTCATGACGCCGGAAGGCCGCATGGCCCGCGTGCCCGACCTGCGCGGCTTCTGTCAGCAACATGCCCTCAAGATGTGCACCATCGAGGACCTGATCAAGTATCGCCGCCAACGCGAGCGCCTCATTCGCCGCGAGTTGGCCGTCAAGCTGCCCACCAGGTTCGGCGAGTTCGACCTGATCGCCTACACGTCGTTCGTCGATGCGGAGCCGCACCTGGCCCTGTGCCTGGGGGGCATCGGCCTGGAAGTGGAAGGCTGCATCGCCGTGCACGAAGAGCCGGTGCTGGTCCGCATCCACAGCCAGTGCCTGACCGGCGACATTTTCGAAAGCATGCTGTGCGATTGCGGCTCGCAGCTCCATCAGGCCATGGCCCAGGTGGCCCAGGCCGGCAAGGGCGTGGTCCTGTACATGCGCCAGGAAGGCCGCGGCATCGGCCTGTTGCCCAAGCTCAAGGCCTACCAGCTCCAGCAGGAAGAGGGACTCGACACCGTCGAGGCCAACCGCCGCCTCGGCTTCGCCGCCGACCTGCGCCACTACGGCATCGGCGCCCAGATCCTCTTCGACCTCGGTATTCGCCAGATTCGCCTGTTGACCAACAACCCGCGCAAGGTCGTCGGCCTCGACGGCTACGGCCTGCGCATCGTCGAGCGCGTGCCGATTCAGATTCCGCCGAATGAAAACAACCAGCATTATCTCAAGACGAAGAAGGACAAGCTGGGGCACTTGCTGGATATGGAGTAATAGCCTCTGTTTTCACCAGGATTCCCGAATTGAAACCACATGAGACTATCCCATTGACTTTGATGTCGAAGTCCAGGGCGACCCGGCGCAGCTGATGGTCCTACGAGGCCTGTGGCCAACGTGGGAATACCCGCTCTTCCATGGGCGTTATGGTCTTGAAGCTGAAAATGCCGGGGCGCAGTTGGCGTAGCGCCGCAAGGGGAGTTGACCGTCCGGCGGATTGGAGCTCAAGATCCTTCAAACCCCATTGGAGGCAACTGTCATGAATCGGCGCGCGTTCCTGGCGAGCACCCTGACCCTGAGCCTGGCGAGGTCCACCATGGCACAACCCCAGACCCGTAAAGCAAACGTCAAAAACCGAAACAAGGCGGACCTGCCCACGCCCGCCTTGCTTCTTGACCTCGACGCTTTCGAGGCCAACCTGCGAACCATGGCCGATCACTGCAAGCGCGCGGCCTGATTACGCGCGACCTGCTCGTGGACCTGCTCGGCCAGCTCGCTGAGGCGGCTTTGCAACGCAATTGTAGGTCGGCCTTTCCAGGCCGACGTCCCTTGCCC
>CAZFGM010000616.1:0-4476 GCA_964518515.1 uncultured Alcaligenaceae bacterium
CGAAGGACTAATAGCCATGAAAACCCGGTTCGGTTTTGTCTTGTGTGCGGTTTGTTTCGCCGGTTCCACCTTGAGCCGGGCGGACCAACCGGCGTTTGGATCGCTGGAAAGCCCCAGCCTGGCCCAGGTTCAGGTCCAGGCCAAGGCCTGGCTAAAGGAAATCGGCAAGACCGACCCGGCGACCTTGCGTCAGTTTGAGGCCCTGTGGAACCGGAAAGATCGACCGGTCCTTGACCTGGTGGCCGACACCCTGGCCCTGGCTAGTCCCGAAGCCGCCCGCCTCTTGGCTGAAGCCCGCAATCCCCTGGCGCCGGCGCCGCTGGGGGTCCCGGAAATCCTGAAAAACGCCAAGGCCGCGCCTTTCTTGCAGAACAACCTGGCCCTGGCCTATGCCCGCGCCTTGTCGCTAAGGCGCGTGCATGAAGAGGCGCTCGACGTCTTCAAGATCACCGCCGCGGAAAAAGGGGTCGATCCCGCCGGTTACTTCTTCCACCGGGCCGTGTGCGAGCACGCCTTGCTCCAGAAGAAAGAGGCCGGCCGGACGATCGCCCGGCTTCTGGAAGAGGCCAGCGATGCCCCGGAGCGCTTCCGCACGGTGGCGGTCCTGATGCTGCTCGACATGCAGACGTGGAAGGACAAGGACCTGGCCGCCGTGGCCCGCAAGATGGAAAACATCGAGCGCCGGCTCGACCTGGCCCGTGGCGGGCCGCAGACCCAGAAGCTGCAAAAGGAAGTCATTCACCGCCTGGATGAATTGATCAAAGAGCTGGAAAACCAGGCCAACCAGAAAAATCCGAGCGACGGCCCGCCCAAGGAAGGGCAGCCCAAGCAGGGCCAGAACCCCAACAATAACCCGACCAATCCCCTGGAAAGGCCCCAACTCGGCGGTCCCGGCGGCTCCGGCCGGGTGGACCCGGCCCGGGTGCAACGGCTCCGGGAACAATGGGGCCATCTTCCGGAGCGCCAAAAAATCCATGCTCTGCAAGAGTTGACCCGCGGCATGTCGCCGCGCTATCGCGAGGCGATTGAAAATTACTTCCGCAAACTCACCGAATCGCCCCGGCCGTAGTTGTTGGTAGTGCGGGCTTCAGCCCGTTCCCTAAACGGGCTAAAGCCCGCACTACAAACCGGAAGCCTGCGAGGCAACGAGCCTGCGGGGTTTTGCAGGCTTTGCAACGAATTAGTAGGTCGGGCTTTCCAGCCCGACCTGAACCGCCCAAGCTCAATGAATCTGGGCAAGGGACGTCGGCCTGGAAAGGCCGACCTACAATTGCGTTGCAAAGCCGGTTTTGCACCAGGAACCGAACTATGTCTGCCACACGTTTTCTTTCCTTGCCCTTTTTGGTTGTTAGCGCCTTCTTCTTTTCCCAGGCCCAGGCCGACGACCTGAAAACCCTCGCCGGCAAGACGGTCACCGGCACCCTCGCCGCCATTACCGACAACGACATCGAGGTCAAGACCAAGGAAGGCGCGGTCAAGACGCCCGTTGCCCAGGCCCTGCTCCTGGACCTGCGCACCGTGCGCGAGCCGGCGGGCGCCAAATTCACCGAAGTCCGCCTCCTGGATGAATCCTTCTTCCGGGCCGCCAAGGTGGTCTACAAAGGCAAGACCCTGGAGCTGACGCTCCTGACCGGCGCCGTCGTGGAAGTGCCTTTTAACTCGCTGGTGAGCCTGGTGCACGACCTGCCTACCGCGGACCTGCGCAAAAGCTGGGACAAGATCGTGGCCGAGAAAGCTAAGCGCGACCGCCTGGTGGGCCTGCAAAATAACGATCTGAAGGCCCTGGACGGCACCTTCGGCGAGGTCAATGTCAAGGAGCAGAAGATCGCCTTCCGTTTCGAAACGGGGAAGGACTATGAGTTTCCCCTGGACAATCTGCACGGCCTGATCTTTTTCCGGACCGAGGTTCTGCAAGAGACCCCGCTTTGCAAGGTGATCGACACCCTGGGCAACACGGTGACGGCGGCCAAGCTGGCTTTCGACGGCAAGCTCTACACCCTGACCACCACCTACAAGACCAAGATCGCCTTCAAGACCGACGAGGTGGCCAAGGTGGATTTCAACTTCGGCAAGCTCCATTACCTGTCGGACCTGGCGCCGGAACGGGTGGTGGAGAAGTCCGGGGCCGGCCTGGTGGCCAAGTACAAGAAAGACGCCAACCTCGACGGCGAGCCGATCGTCCTGGAGAAGCCGCACGCCAAGGGGCTGTCGATGCACGCCTACACGGAGCTGGAATACAACCTGCGCGGCAAGTACAAGGAATTCAAGGCCATCGCCGGCGTCGATAAGCGCACCGGCGACCAGAGCCAGGCTGTCCTTACCATCTATTGCGACGGCGACAAACGCTTTTCCCAGACCATCACCGCCCGCGAAACCAAGACCATCGGCATCAACGTCAAAGACGTCAGCGTGCTCAAGATCGTGGTCAGCTCGCGCAACTTCCTCGACCTGCACGATCACGTGACGCTGGCGGAGGCACGCGTGAGCCAGTGATATGCAAAAAAATTGCCAATTACCAATTACCAATTGCCAATTTCCAATTGGAAAACCTGGACAATGGCTGATGCGAGGGACCTTTTAATGCCGGGAGGAATCCCAATTGGCCTTCCAGGCTCAAAACCAACAATCCGGGAAATTCCTGGTTCCACTCTTCAAGATGCGGAGGCGTTATTCAAAAAACTGACTGTGGGTGGAAAAATATTAGCCAAAATTACTTATCCAGGTACGATGGTACAACTGCCAACAGGGGGATTCATCGGGCTCAGGACGGTTAGTTCCCATAGTCCGGGGACGGTTGCGACCATCGACGTGAAAGTTCCGGGTTTTCCCATCGAAAAAATAAAATTCAATACCTGACTCCTAAGGAAAGGACGGCCCATGAAAAAAGAAATACTTGAAGGAATATTAAGAGAATGCAAAGAAGATTTTGTGGGTCTGTGGGTTATCCTCTGGGAGGTCAAAAATGAGTACCCCCAAAAATCCGCTGAGGAACAACGGGATGTTGCAATGGATTTGGTGAAAACTTTGCTTGAGGATGACGAAATTGTGGTCGGGCAATTCACCAAGGACAGGCAGTTTCTGCCATGGAATCTATCCCAAGAGCAGGCCTTTGCGAAGATCAAAGAAGAGTGGGCCCAATTGGGGGCGGAGCCTAGCTTGGGGGATATCGCCTGGTTTACGTCGCGCGGCCCAGTGCAGTCATTTTCCGCAGCTGGGAGGCGTTAGGGACTCGGCAAAAAATGATTATCCCACCTTCGTAGCCGAATTCGCCAGAATTCGGGGGGTGTGAAACCCGAATTCTGGCGAATTCGGCTACAGTGGCCGCTGTTGCACGGGATAGTTTTATCTTTCCGAGTCCCTTAGGACGCTCAAGATCGTGGTCAGCTCGTCCTCGATCTGTACGATCACGTGAACCTGGCGGAGGTTCAGGTGAGCCAGTGAACGATGTAGGAGCAAAATAATATTTTGAAATCAATCATGACCGAGTGCCAGGAAGATTTCGTTGGCCTGTGGTCGGTTTTGTGGGAGATCAAGAAAGAATACCCAAGTAAGACAGCGGCGGAGCAGCAAACTTTAACGATCGAGGTAGCGAAAGCTCTCTTGGACAAGGGCTGCCTGGTGGGGGACTTGTATGAAGACAAAGGTTTCCAACCCTGGTCGGTTCCTCCAAGAGAAGCGATCCTGAGAATTCAAACTGCCTGGGAAAACCTGGGTCGAGAACCTACTCTTGGCGACATCGCCTGGTTTACTTCGCCGTCCCTGGTGAGCGGGTAAAGCAAAAAAACTGCAGGCTCGAAGACTCGCCTGCGGGCTTGATATTAATCACCTTTTCAAGGAAACGACCATGCGAAAACCGTGGCACATCCTGGCCGTCTCGGCGGTGGTTGCCTTGACGGCCGGCCTGGCCGTCCGGGCCCAGATGAACGACGTCCTCAAGGCCGACGCCGACCGCGTGGCCGTGGTCGCCAAGGTGGCGCCGTCGGTGGTCGCCATCTTCGCCCGCGGCGGCAAGGGCGGCGGCACCGGCGTCATCATCTCCGACGACGGCTATGCCCTCACCAACTTCCACGTCGTCCAGGGCTCGGGGCCGCTCATGCAATGCGGACTGCCCGACGGCAACCTCTACGACGCCGTTCTGGTCGGCCTGGACAAGGTCGGCGACGTCGCCCTCATCAAAATCTTCCCGAAAAAGGACGGCCACAAGTTCCCCTATTCCGTCCTGGGCAACAGCGACAACGCCTACGAAGGCGACTGGTCCCTGGCCATGGGCAACCCGTTCCTGTTGGCCACGGACTTTCAGCCCACCGTCACCTTCGGCATGATCAGCGGCGTGCACCGCTACCAGTATCCGGCGGGCACGTTCCTGGAATATCCCGACTGCATCCAGATCGATACGTCGATCAACCCGGGCAACTCGGGCGGCCCGTTGTTCGACATGAAGGGTGAGCTGATCGGCATCAACGGCCGCGGCTCGTT
>CAZFGM010000617.1:0-4473 GCA_964518515.1 uncultured Alcaligenaceae bacterium
GGTGCCCCGCCACTCGGCGGTGATCATGTCCCAAGGGGTTCCCTTGGCAACCTGTTTTAGCACTTGAGACACCATGACCCGTGTTCCCCGAAAAGTCGGCTTGCCATGACAGATTTCCGGATCCGCGACAATGTAGCGCCCCAAGTGTTTTCTTCTCTTTATTGCCATGTTTGTGTAACTCCATGATATGCTCTCATGGCCTGTGAGGGTGAAGAGCAGATTGCTTGGCCTTTCACCGTCTATTCTTTTTTTGTTATCTCAAACCGCAGGATCACCCACCCCGCCGTGCCGACCAACAAGGTGTTCTCGCCTGCAAAGGCCAGGCTGCGGGCCACGTCGGTGCTCTTGCCTAAATCGATTTGATCCGTTTCCTTGCCGGTTTTCAAGTCCCAGAAGCGGAGGGTAAGGTCGTCGCTGGCGGACACCGCCTGGTGGTTGTTGCGGAAGGCGACGGCGTGGACCCAGTTCTTGTGGCCTTCCAGCGTTTTGACGCACGCGCCTTCGGCGACATCCCACAGCTTGAGCGTCTTGTCCTGGCTGCCGGACAGCACGTGCTTGCCGTCGGGCGAGAAGGCGACCGTCTGGACCTGGCGTTTATGTCCTTCGAGGAGGACCGAATCACCGGCCGGCTTGCCGGCCTTGACCGGCCAGAGGCGGACGTGGTTGTCGTCGCCGGCCGAGGCCAGCCACTTGCCGTCGGGGGAAACGGCGACGGCATTCACCGCGTCGCCGTGGCCGGTGAAGGTGGCGATTTCCTTGCCGGTCTTGAGGTTCCAGGTCTTGAGGGTGCGGTCGGCGCTGGCGCTGATCGCGAACGTGCCGCTTGGAGCCAGGGCCACACTGGTGACGTTGCCGGTGTGTCCGGTGAAGGTAAGCGGCTCTTTGTCGGCGAGGCCGAATTCCCAGAACTTGACCTTCTTGTCGGCGCCGGCGCTCAGGACGTGCATGCCGGTGGCGGAAACGGCGAGGGCATTGATGGCGTCGCCATGGCCGGCCAGGTGTTTGGGGCCGGCTTCGCCCCAGCGGAGGATTTGCCCGTCTTGCCCGGCGGAATAGACGAGGTTGCCTAGCCGGGCCGCGCCCAGGCCGCTCACGGTCCCCTTGTGCCCGCCCCAGGCGGCAAGCTGCTTGCCCTTGTCCAGGTCCCAGCGCGTGAACAGGTTGGCCCCGCCGCCGAGAACGCCCGATTCATAATGAATCGGCACCATGCCCTTGAAATTCGTTTTGACCGACCAGAGCGGCTTGCCCGTTTTGGCATCCCAGAGGGTGGCCGAGCTTTCCTCGCGCGTGCCGGTCGGGTCGAGCCCGCTAAGCATGGCCAGCACCCTCTTGCCGTCCGGGGACAGGGACACGGTGCCCAGGCCATTCGAAGGCGGATCTTTCTTGAGGTGGCGCAGCTCCTTGCCGGCCTTCAGGTTCCAGATCTTGATGGTGTGGTCGAAGGTGAGGGAAGCCAGGCGGGAACCGTCCGGGGTGACAGCCAGGGCAAAGGCGCCGGGAGCATGTTCCAGGGAGCGGATTTCCTTGGCGGTTTTCAAATCCCAAATCTTGATCTTGTTGTCCGCCGAGCTGGAAAGGGCCAGGGCGCTCTTGGGAATGAAAGCAACGCAAGCCACCACGAAATTCTTGTTATGGCCGGGGAGTTTGGTCATTTCCTTGCCGGTATCCAGGTCCCAGTGTTTGACCGCGCCGTCGGCGCCGCCGCCGAGAGCTTGCTTGCCGTCGGCCGAGATGGCCAGGCAAGCCATGGCCGGTGCGGACCAGGAGCGGATTTGTTTGCCGCTGACCGCATCGCGCAGGCTGACCATGGTCTTTTCGGGCTTGTCCTTGACCGGCTCGACGAGTCCCAGAAGGACTTGCCGCCCGTCCGGGGTCAGGGCCAGCGCGGTGACGGCCGCTTTCGGGACGCGCCATTCGGCCAGTAGCCGGCCCTGGTCCACGTCCCAGACGGAAATCAGGGCGTCGGCCACCTGGTCGCCAGAACCGTCGGAGGCGAAGATCGCCCGTTTGCCGTCACGGGAAAAAGCTGCGGTATGTGCGTTGGTGGGATCGACCTCGGGCGCCCCCCAGACGGCCACGAGCCTGGCCAGCTTGCCGGCGACAATTTCCTGATAGCGCGTGGGGATTGGGGCCTTGGGCAGTTCCTTATTCTCCCCCGAACCAATCAAGGGACAGAGAGTTGCCACAAAGATTGCCAGAAGAAGAAAACGCCCGGTGGGTGGCATGGGGTAACTCGCTTTCGCTGAGCCAGCACAGGAGTTGGTTCCGGCATGAACAGCCGCAAATCGGCGGGGCAAGGACAGGCCGGCGGCCCGTCCCACGAAAAACCTCGCCAGAAAGGTCTCTATCCTTGGTACCTGCATAGTAACCGAAACGATTCCTAATTTGATAGCTCAGTTGCAAAAAAAACAACGAAAAATTTTGCCGGCGAGCTTGCTCGCCGGGGAAGCGTCGCCCCTCCACGGTGGGCAAGCCCGCCGGCTAAATAACCTGTCATGGCGGCGAGGTGGGCAAAATCTCCTCGTACTCGGAGGTATCCTCGGCCTGCCCTTGCCGCGCGGGGATGATCTCCAAATCCTCGTTCATCTCGTCGCGGCAGAAAATCTTGCGGAACTTCGTGATGAACAGACCCGCTTCCAGGTGGCCCGCCAGCTGCTGCAACGCCCGCAGGTCTTCCGCCGGCGCTTCGCGCACCAGGTAGCCGAACGGCCGTTCTTGCTGCGCCCGCGCCAGCCGGGCGCGAATCACCTTGTAAATCGCCTGGGCACGCTTGGGATCTTTCAAGTCCGCCTGGGTGAAGCCTTCATCGACGTTGGGAACTTTCTCGCTGTAGGGCGCTTCCCCGCGCAAAACCTTGACATCGTCGGCCGACAATTTGCGGGCCCATTCCATGGTCGTGGCGATGTGACCCGCCTTGTCGGGATGGGGCCGCTGGCCGGATTGCCAGGTGAAGCCGAGAGCCTGGTTGCGCTGCAAGAGCTGCGGAATCTGACCTTCGACGGCCTTGAGCCAGTCGCCGCCCTTGCCGGGAAGGCCGCCCGGCGTGCAACCCGACGCCGCTTGCAGCATCGGCACCCACGTCCGCTGATAGCTCATGTCGCCTTGCAAGTCCACCTTGTGCGGCGCCTGCACGTAGAACAGCGCCTCGGTCTTGTCCTTCACCGAGATTTGCGTGATCTTGACGGGATAGACCAGCTTGTCCGAGGCGAACCGGAAGCGCGTCGGGGTGACCTCGCCGGCGAAGGTGCCGTCCTTGTTGCGCTTCATTTGCATGGTGTCGATTTTCATGACCGTGAAGAGCCATTTCTTCTGGACGTAGAAATTCAAGCTGGCTTCGTCGCCGGAGTAGTTGTACTTGTTGTCCTTGAGCCACCCGAAGAGGTCGTCGGCCCGGCCGGCTTCGATGATTTTGTAGTCGAGCGAGCCGACCACGCCGGTCTCGAGAATCTTGATGGCCGGCTTGCGGCCCTTGCCTCCTTGCCCGCCAAGCTTGGAATTTTGCGCTAGATCACCGCCAAAATTGGACCCTGGATTTAACCTTTGCGGGTCCAAAGGCAGCAACTTCGATTCCGGAAACGCCCGGCTCTTCAAGATGGTGTATATGGCCAGGTGCTTGAAGTAATCGCGCGGCATCTCGTGCAGCTTGGGGTGCGCCGGCGTCGGAATGACCATGCCGAAGTCCAGGGCGTTGCCCTCGAACTTGGGCTGGACCGTGAAGGTCTCGATTTTCTTGACCGGGTCCCAGGTCAGGAATACCTTCTGGGCCGGCTGCAGGATGTCAGTGTTCTTGGCGGAAAAATAACAGCACGCCGCTTCGAGGGAGGGGGCCGCCAGAACGACCACCGCCAGGGCGGCTAAAAGCAAACGATAACGCATTGGGTCTCCTTTTAAAAATAAAGTCGATAAAAAAGCAACCGCAGAGAACGCAGAGCCCGCAGAGATAATCTCCGCGATCTCTGCGTTCTCCGCGGTTTCATCGTTGGAAACATCATGGCGGCGAGGTGGGCAGGATTTCCTCGTACTCCGAGGTATCCTCGGCCTGGCCCTGCCGCGCGGGCACGATCACCAGGTCGTCGTTCATTTCGTCCCGGCAGAAAATCTTGCGAAACTTGGTGATGAACAACTCGGCCCGCAGATGGCCGGCCAGCTGCTGCAAGGCGCAGACGTCTTCGGCCGGCGCTTCGCGCACCAGGTAGCCGAACGGCCGTTCCTGGCGGGCACGCTCCAGGCGGGCGCGGATGACCTTGTAAATCGCCTCGGCCCGCTTGGCGTCTTTCAGATCGGCCTGGGTGAAGCCCTCATCGACGTCGGGCACCTTCTCGCTGTAGGGCGCTTCGCCGCGCAGGACCTTGATATCGTCGGCGGACAGCTTGCGCGCCCATTCCATGGTGGTGGCGATGTGCTTGTTCTTGTCGGGCTGCGGCCGCTGGCCGGATTGCCAGGTGAAACCCAGAGCCTGATTGCGCTGCAAAA
>CAZFGM010000618.1:0-4466 GCA_964518515.1 uncultured Alcaligenaceae bacterium
GCTGGCATAACGGCAAAACGAAGCCTCTGCCGCTGGCGGCGGAACATTGGTTTTTATTCGGCTTTTTGAATTTCGGATTTTTGTAATCATGCCCCGCGATTTAATTCTCGGCACCGCCGGCCATATCGACCACGGCAAGACGTCGCTCGTCAAAGCCCTGACCGGCATCGACTGCGATCGCTTGCCGGAGGAGAAAGCCCGCGGTATCACCATCGATATCGGTTTCGCCACGCTCGACCTCGGCGAATACCGGCTGGGCATCGTCGATGTGCCCGGCCACGAGCGCTTCGTCAAGAACATGCTCGCCGGCGCCACCGGCATCGACCTGGCCGTGCTGGTCATCGCCGCCGACGATTCCGTCATGCCGCAGACGCGCGAGCATCTGGAAATCCTCAAGCTGCTGGGCCTGCGCCACGGCCTGGTCGCCCTGACCAAGTGCGATCTCGTCGATGAGACAACGCGCGAGGTGGTCGAGCTGGAAATCCGCGAGCTGGTGCAGGGCAGCTTTCTCGAAAATGCGCCGATCGTGCCGACCTCCGCCCAATCCGGGATGGGGATTGCCGAGTTGAAAGCGGCCATCGCCGCCGTTTGCAAAGAAGTCGAGCAGCGCACCGGCCAGGAGTGGTTTCGACTGGCCATCGACCGCTCGTTCATCGTGCAAGGGCACGGCACGGTCGTCACGGGCTCGGTGACCGCGGGCAGCGTCAAGGTCGGCGACGAGGTGGAATGGCTGCCGCGCGGCGAGAAAGTCCGCGTGCGCGCCTTGCAGAACCATGATCGCCAGGTGGAGGATGTGCATCGCGGCATGCGCGCGGCCATCAACCTGGCCGGAGTTCATCACGAAGACGTGATTCGCGGCCAGGAGTTGGCAACACCGGGGTATCTCAAGCCTTCGCGCGTGGTCACCGTGCGCTTGCACTGCCTGACCGACGTCAAGAAATCGATCAAGCATCGTGCCTCGGTCCGCTTTCACATCGGCACTTCGGAAATCATGGGCGCCGTGTCGCTGTTGGATTGCGATACCATCGCTCCGGGCGAATGGGCCCTGGCCCAACTTTTTCTCGAACAACCCGCCACCGCCACTTGGGGCCAGCCGTTCGTCCTGCGCGGCCCGTCGGCGACCTACACCCTGGGCGGCGGCCAGGTCCTGCAACCCGTGGCCAAGAAAGTTCGCCGCCGCCATCTGGAAATCCTCGAACGCATCGAAAAACTGTGGACCGGCGACGCCGAACAGCGCGCCCTGATTGTCGCCTGGTTCGGCGGCTTCGCCGGCTTCACCCACGCCGATCTGGTCCGCGGCGCCAACCTGGGGCCCGACCAGGCCCAGGAACTGATCGGCAAGCTCAAGGATCAAGGCAAGCTCGTCAACGTCGGCATCGGTCCCGCTCGCCAGGTGCTGTTGCATGCCGACGTCATCCAGGAGCTCGACGACCGCATCTTGACCGTTCTGGGCCGGCTGCACGAAGAAACGCCGCTCATGACTTCGCACGACCGCCACACCGTGCAATCGCAGCTCGCTTACGTCGGCGACGACGCCTTGGTCCACGCCGCCGTCGAGCGCCTGATCAAGCAAAAGAAAGTGCTCGGTGACCTGCGGCGCATCGCCCGCGCCGACTTCAAGCCGAAATTGTCGAGCAACCTGCGCAAGCTCAAGGAAAAGCTGGTGGCCGCCTATCAAGAAGGCGGCTTCCAGCCGCCCGACCCGGCCAGCTTCGCCGGCGCCGCCGGCGGCAATAAGGAAAATCTCAAGGACCTGTTCGACGTCTGCGTCGCCGAGGGCGACCTGGTGCACATCGTGGAGGATTTGTACTTGCACGCCAGCGTCGAGGCCCAGATGCGCCGTCGCATTCAGGAACGTCTGGCGGGTGGCCCCGGCATTACGGTGGCGGAGATTCGCGATTTACTGGGCACGACCCGGAAATACGCGGTGCCGCTGTGCGAGTATCTCGACCGCATGGGCGTGACGAAACGCGAAGGAGACTTGCGGGTGCTGGCGACTTCCTGTTCGACCAGTGCCGGGGGCAATTAGCGATCATGACGGTATGACGGAGGGGGAGGAAAATCGTGGAGGAGGCGACGGGCCAATGTACCTCATGCGGACCAGGCGGTAATTGCCGAGGATAAGCTGTGCCACTACCTGCTAAACGTGGCTCACCGGCGCGGCGCTTCCAAAGCCAAGCTGCTGATGGCGATGGGCTATCGGCCCGACGACTGGCACCGCTTGGAAGCGGACCTCCGAGCGCAGCACTTGACCGTCGATGTGGATGGCAAAGTGGACACCGATTATGGGCCGCGCTATGAAATTGCCGCGCCGCTCGTTGGACCCACCGGCCGATCGGTGACATTTCGCAGCGTTTGGCAAATCGACACTGGAACACAAGTTCCCCGTCTCATTACAATGTACCCGGAGTGACATATGGACCTTGAACTCTATCAGGATGTGATTCTCAACGTGGATCTCCCCGACCACGGGCTGTGCAGCGGCGACGTGGGCACCCTCGTCGAGCGCCATTTCGTCCCAGGCAAGGAGACCGGTTACAGCGTGGAGTTCTTCGACATGACAGGCCGGACCGTGGCCGTGGTGACCCTACCAGCCAGTCAATTGCGCTTGCCTACCTCGGCCGATCGTCCCGCAGCCCGAACTTTGGCCTGGACTACAGGTGCGTGACGGGGGTGGGCGCCCTACCAGAGCGGCTTTCAACCGCCCGACCCGGCCAATTTCGCCGGCGCCGCCAACCTCAAGGGACGTCTGGGTGGGCCAGAAAGGTGGAGACATTAATCCGTCGGACACTTCTTTGGGATTGTCCGGCGCGACCAATTTGCCTACAATTTTGCTATGCGATTCAATTTTGCAATCTTCCTCAGTTAAAGCATTTCCGACCCAGGTGGGTTCACTCCGCGATTCACCGCGGAGGGCAAAGAAATTTTGTCTATTCATTAAACTTGGAAAAGCAGGGGGTGACGAAGCGCGAGGGGGACTTGCGGGTGCTGGCGGGGTCTTGTTAAATATCCTCAACCTGTTGCGGATGAAGCCGGAGGATAAAGTTTACGCGTAGGCGGGCGGCCTCGAAAAAAAGTTCCGAGGCTTCCGAGGCCCTTTTTTTTCCGTCGGCTAAAATACACCTCGGCAGCAATGAGGAGCAAATATGGCCTTTTCATCCTATGCGGCGCGCAGTGATGTGGCCCTAGCCCATCGAATTGTTCTGACGCAGGATCAGTTTGTCAAACCATTACCCATTGCTATTTCCGATTATCTTCGTGGGGAACTGGCCTTTGTGCAAAAAATGGTGGCCTTCGACAAATCCGAATTCGCCATTTGTGAAAACCTGGTTTATCCCATTCTCAAGGAAGTTTGGAAACCGTATGCCGAGGAGCTTCAACTCTGGTGTCACACTCCGCTGAATTGCGATGCGGACCTGTCAGGGATTCCGGATTATTTTCTGGCCCGGCGCTCTCCGCTGGGAACTCCGGTCATTGATAAGCCCTATTTAATGGTCGTCGAAGCCAAGCGCGATGATTTTGAGTGGGGTTGGGCCCAGTGTTTGGCCGCCATGGTGGCCGGCTTGAAACTCAATAATATTCCCGGCCAGATAATGTACGGCATCGCCACGAATGGACGGACATGGGAGTTTGGCAAGGTCGAGGGCAACCGTTTCACGCAAAATGTGCAGCCGTTTACCCTGTTTGATCTCGATCAACTCTGCGCCGCCATCAATTTCCTGTTCGACCAGTGCCGTCGGCAATTAGCGACCATGGCTTTAGCTTCGTAACGCCCTAGGAATCACGCATCCTGTCTGGCACCACTTTGGGATTGTCCGGCGCGACCAATTCGCCTACAATTTCGCTATGCGAATCAATTTTGCAATCTTCCTCAGTTAAAGCATCTCCGACCCAGGTGGGTTCACTCCGTGATTCACCGCGGAGAGCAAAGACATTTTGTCTACTCATCAAACTTGGATAAGCATTCCGCAAAGTATTAGGGGCCTTCTGGACAGCCCTCAGTTTAGCCCCGACCTATGCCGAACCCTACGTCCACGTCGCGGCAATTCGGGCTCGCCAGGGGCGCTTGCCAGAGGCAATCACTCTCATGGAAAAGGCCGTCGAGCATGCCCCCCACATGATCCAATATTCGGACCGGCTCGCGGCTTATCGGGCGCTTGCCGGTCAACTCCCTGAGTTGGTAGAAACACCGGCTTCTGGTGCGGCAGTCAATTCAGCGGCCGTCTCTCCAAAGGAAACATCTGGCCAAAGAGGCTGGCCGCAATGGCTCGCCTCCCTGGAATGGAATAGTCTGAGCGATCGGCTGACCCGCGAAGGTTGTGTAATGCTTCCAGCCCTGGTGAATGCCTCCACCTGCGCGGAACTGGGCAACATGTTCGACGACGAATCGCTCTTTGCCAAGACGGTCGTTATGTTTCGCCCCAGTTGAAATTGGAAAATTGCCTCCGTTGGGTTAGCATAGTGTA
>CAZFGM010000619.1:0-1586 GCA_964518515.1 uncultured Alcaligenaceae bacterium
GTGTCAGGAGCAGGGTGTACTTCCCCGGAGGAACACGTTCGATGCGAAAGGCGCCGGTTGCGTCGGAGACGGCGAACCAGGGGTGCGGCACCACGTACACCCAGGCCCGCATCCAGTCGTGCAGCACGCAGCCGACCAGCACCGGGCGCTTTTGTGCCTCAAAGACGTGTTCGATGGGCTGGTTGGGACCGGCAAGCAAGTTGAACTGATTGGCCGGCACGGTCGAGGTGGTCATGACGCTGTGGTTGCACAGGTCGTTGTTCTCGAAGCGGACCTTCTGTCCATGCTGAATCGCCACGACGCGAGGCAAGAACACCATGGCGCGCTGATCGACCAGGACCGGCTTGGCGTTCTTGACCTTGGCCTGGGCCGGCGCGTTTTCCAGAACCGCCACGACAAACTTCAAACCCTTGGTTTTCGCATCGACAACCAGGTCGTGATGGAGAAGGGTCGAGCCGTCGGTGGTGGCGATTTTCTTGGCCGGCGGCACCTTGCCGGTGTAGCGGACGGAACCCTGAATGACGCCCGTGGGCGGCGTCTGGGCCATGACAATGGTGGTACAGAAGAAGACTGGAAAAGCCAAAAGGTTACGCATGGATGTTCCTGGTTAATGGGCGGTTTTTTGCCGGTGCCTGTCGTGGGAAGAAAGGGCTTTTACAAGCGCCCTCCGCAGCTTTTCTAAATGGAGGATATATTTAATAAACTCGGTTGTTGTTTATCGAGTTTGCCCATTTCCTTGATATGGCAGACGCCTTTTTCCGTTTCCGCATCCGGTGCAGGAATTTCCTCAAGGGTTAACTTGCGTCCTTCCAAGAAGGAAGCGACGGTTCCCGCCAGTAAAGATTCATAAAGGGGGAAATCGCCAATGTTTTTCCCCAACGGGGGGAACGGCATTTTCTCAAGTTCGGCGAACAGGGCGCGAATTTTTTCCATGGTAGCTCAATCCCAACTCCCCCGCGGAGGAAATTATCAAACTTTTACCCCCGCTTCTTCCAGCGAAATCCGCTTGTGCAAATTATCGACGACCCAGTGAAACGCCGTTAGGTGG
The DNA here is from genome assembly GCA_964518515.1 of uncultured Alcaligenaceae bacterium. Classification (GTDB taxonomy): domain Bacteria; phylum Planctomycetota; class Planctomycetia; order Gemmatales; family Gemmataceae; genus CAZFGM01. Next base: position 1,049 of record CAZFGM010000619.1, read on the forward strand.
ATGGATTCGACGATGCCCATGTCGTCCAGAGGCACGTGGAATACGTGGTGGGCCAGGGTCTTGAGCTTGCCGCCGGCAAAGCCGGTGCAGCCGAAGGTTGCGAGGCCGTTTTTGTTGGCCCACTCGACCGCGCGCAGGACGTTGGGGCTGTTGCCCGAGCCGCTGATGGCGATGAGCAGGTCGCCGGGGCCAGCCAGGTTTTTGAGCTGTTCCAGGAAGATGCGGTCGAAGCCCTCGTCGTTGGCCCAGGCCAGAATGTACGGCGTGTTGTCGGTCAGGCTGAGAATGCGGAGGCGTTTTTTCTTGTCGTTGTCGAAGTCCTCGCGGCGGAGGGTGCACTTGCCGAGGTCCTCGCAGAAGTGGGAAGCGTTGGAGCCGCTGCCGCCGTTGCCGCAGAGGAACACCAACCGGCCCTTCTGATAACAATCGTAGATGGCGTCGGCCAGGGCGTGCACCTGGGCCGGGTCGATCCGCGCCAGCTCCTGGCTGACGCGGTCCAGAAACGGGCGAACGTCGAGCTTGATGCCGAGCATACTTT
>CAZFGM010000619.1:1686-4462 GCA_964518515.1 uncultured Alcaligenaceae bacterium
GCTCTCAAGGAAGGCGATCCCGCTCCCGCGGTGGAACTGAAAGCCGCCGGACCCGACGGCAAAACCATCACCCTCAACCTCAAGGACTACAAGGGAAAGAAACATGTCGTTTTGTATTTCTTCCCCAAGGCCCTGACCGGCGGTTGAACTGCCGAAGCGTGCGCTTTCCGCGACCGCCTTGAGCAGTTTGCTCAACACGATACGGTGATCCTCGGCATCAGCACCGACCCGGTTTCCCAGCAAACCAAATTCATCGACAAGGAGAAGCTCACCTTCGCGCTGCTGGCCGACCCCGAAGGAAAAGTGACCAAGGCCTTTGGCGTGTTCAATCCCAAGAATAAATTCGCCAAGCGGGCGACCTTCATCATCAACAAGGAAGGCACCCTGGCCAAGATTTATCCCAGCGTGGCCAAGGCCGGGGACCATCCGCAAGAGGTTTTGGAGTATGTGACAAAGAATCTCAAGAAGTAGTTTCCAGGGCCTCGCGCCATTCCCGTTTTTCGAGGCGAGCCGCGCTCCGTAAGGAGCCGGGTTATGCCGCGGCTGCAACCCGGCCGCTTACGCGGCTCGGCTCGCCGAATTGTTTGTGGCGGTTTTAATCTTTTAATCTTTGTCCGATTTCATTTGACTTTAAGGCGTTAGAGCGATAAAAAAAACTGAAGGAGGGCCAAAATGTACCCGCGACGACGGGCCTTCACGCTCATCGAATTGCTGGTCGTGATCGCGATTATCGCTATTCTCATCGCGCTCTTGGTGCCCGCGGTCCAGGTCGTGCGCAATGCCGCCGCACGCAGCAAATGTCAAAACAATTTGCATGAGCTGGGTCTGGCAGTGCATAGTTTTCACAACGATCAACATTCCTTCCCTCCGTATTTCGGCGTTCATCCCGGTTCGGTTTATCCTTGGCTGGCGGAAAACCGCACCAAACCCTATGGCAGCTGGTTTGTTCATTTACTGCCCTACGTGGAACAGCAGCCGCTGTACGATACCATTCACGAGAGCTGTATCCAGGCCGGCGTGAACGAGCCGTACTGGACGGGAGGATATGCCGGCGGGCAATATACCGGCCGCGTCGTTGTCGAGCAACACAACGGCCATTCCTATGTCTATTACGAATACACCGGCTACCAGGGCCAGGGGACTTTGATCATAGCCGGCATCTGGATCGACGGCGTTCATGAGAAGCCTTTTCCTATCCTGCAATGCCCCTCCGATCCGACAGCGTACCGCTCTGGTCTGGTGTACAACTGGTGGGGCCATACGAATTACCTGGCCAATTACAACGCCTGGAGCCCCGGCTATGGCGGCCTGTGGGCTTCGCAGGTAAATTTACAAGGCCATTTCCGCGACGGCACTTCCAACATCATTCTCTTTTCCGAAGGCTATGCCGAATGCGATCGCATCGGCCGCATCGCCTTGTATTCCTGGTGGTACCATAACTTCGGCCTGGATTGGTACCAGCAGCCCAATACGTTGATGTTCCAGAATCAACCGCGCCCCGAGGAATGCGACAACTGGCGGGCGCAATCGGGGCATGCGACCGGCATCAACGTGTGCATGGCCGACCACAGCGTGCGGACGATTTCGCCCGCCGTTTCCCAGGCGAGCTGGTCGGCGGCGATGTTGCCGCAGGATAGCCGAAACCCGGCGGAAGATTTTTAATTCGTGGGGCAGACATTCTTGTCTGCCCGGAGCTTCTGCAGAGAAAGTCTGCCCCACGGGATCGCCTTTCCTCTCGAGAAAACCATGAAAAAAAATCTGACCGGAAGGGCCGTTTTCCTGACCGTCGGTTTTTTTGCTTTGTGCGGATGTTCCTCAAAAAAACCCGAAGAATCTTTGCCGCCGGTCGAGGTGTCCGGCCGCGTGGTAGGGAAAACCATCCAGGGGGTCCAGGTTGTTTTGACTTTTCATCCGAAGGATGAGCGAAACAAGCACATCAAATTGCCGACTATCGTCACGGAAAAAACCGGCCAGTTCAAGGTGCAATGTCCTCCCGGGGGTTTCAAAATTACCTGGGCGCCAATTGCCAAACGTCTCGGGTCTGCCGAGGGGCCCAGCCCAGGCGATACCCCAAAGGATGAGCAACGCCCGGACCGTTATCGCAACCCCGAATCCACTCCCTGGGACGTAGTAATCCCCCCCGAAGGAAAAAAAGACCTGGTGCTGCAATACCAGCCCGTGTTCGTCCCCATTAAATAATTCAGATCCGGCTCGACAGGCGAGCCGAGCGACGTAAGTCGCCGGGTTACGAAGCCCGCACCATGGCCGGCTCGCCTGGCAATCGATAATGCCTGCCCTCTTTCGCGACCCTGGTATAATAATCGGCGGAGGTCAGGATCATGCCGCTTTACGACCATTTTCATCCCCCGCTCAGCGAGCGCCGGCCCTGGGAATCTTTTCATGCCACTTGGGCCAGCACCCTGGCCGACCATCTCAATCAGGAGGTCTTGCCCCCAGGATACATCGCTCTGGAGCAGCTTCATTCCGGAGCTGCCATCGAAATCGACGTGGGAACATTTTCCGAACCCGCCGCCCGGCCCGAGGAAGGCGGCACGGCCACGGCGACCCGGACCCTATGGACGCCGCAAACGGCGCCCTGGGTCATGCCGGCAACATTTCCGCCCGGGTGCACGGTGGAAATCCTGGACACCGAGGGAGGACGAACCCTGGTTGCCGCCATCGAGTTGGTGAGCCCGGGAAATAAGGATCGGCCGGACAAACGCCGCCTCTTCGCCGCCAAGTGCGCCACCTATTTAAGCCGGGGAATCGGCTTGAT
>CAZFGM010000620.1:0-4450 GCA_964518515.1 uncultured Alcaligenaceae bacterium
GCCGTCCATACCAGCGCCACCGGCATGGGCACCGACTGGCGCGACAACGATCCCGCCGTCGAGCCCATCGTCGAAATCTACCAGGGCGACCGCATGTCCTACGAGCACGAGAACGCCCCGCGGGCCGGTTACGATCCCAAGTCCGGCAAGGAACCCGCCAACGTCGCCGGCTGGTTCCCCAAAGGCTTCGTCAACCTCGCCCTGCAAAGAGGCTACAAGCTCGGCTTCCAGGCCTCCAGCGATCACTGGTCCACGCACATCTCCTACATGATGGTCCTGGCCGAGCGCCACGACCGCCAGTCCATCCTCGACGCCGTCAAGAAACGGCACGTCTACGGGGCCACCGATAACATCATCGTCGATTTCCGCTGCGGTGACGCCATCATGGGCGACGAAACCAAGACCGCGCGTCCGCCGACTTTCCAGATCAACGTGGTCGGCACCAATGACTTAGCCAAGATCGACGTGCTCCGCGACAGCGAGGTGGTGGCCACGCTGAGGCCGCAGGGCCAGGGTTACCGCACGGTCTGGACCGACCCGCAACCACTGGCGGGCACCCATTACTACTACTTTCGCGTGCTGCAGCGCGATAACGAGATTGCCTGGGGGTCGCCGATTTGGGTGGCGTATCAGCGGTAACATGGGAAGATTTCGAAATCCATGAACTCTGGGAGGAGCCCTGGGAGGGCCTGGTCGAAGAAGAAGGAGCTTGGGAATGGGAATTGGTGGACAGGGAAGAAAACGGGCCCACGAAAAAGCCGCCCAACCGCAAAGGGAAATGGCTCCGGTGGTATTTCACCTACCACGAGCCAAAATGCACGAACATTAGAATCAGTGCCGACCGCGATCCGGTTACAGGAAAATGTTTCAATCCTCACCGTTCCTCGGGGGATTAGCGGCCATGCAAAGAAGCAAAAGTACTATCCGGAAAGTTCCTTTCAAGGCTCTTTTGCGGCAGCGCATTCACGCCTTTTACGCGCATTTCAACCAGGAAAATTGGCAAGGCTGTTTTCGCTTCCTCGACCCTGCGTTACGAGACAAAGCCAAGGTTGAACTGGAAAAGTACGCTGTTTCCCTGGCGAATTTCAAGCACTATTATGGCCTCATTCGCCCCCTCTTCATGGAGATCAAGTTAATCACCAACGTGCAGAGCCGAACCGACGCCCGCGATTTCGCTTACGTGGCAGTGTTCTGGAAGGACAGTAAGAATGCCTACCATTTGTTTCGGGAACGCTGGGTCAAAGATAAGGGCCGGTGGTTCACGCGGGTCGTGGGGTTAGTGACCCACGAGGGCGCTTAAGCCCAGGTGCGGACCGCGGCGACAAAGGAGACGTGGACGATGAACGAACAGCACTTCCCCGCCGGTTGGAATGAAGAGCGCATCCAGCGATTGTTGGCCGAATTGGATGCGCGGACGGAGGAGGAGTGGATCGCGGCGGATGAGGCCGCGGCCGCCGGCGGAACCGAGTGCCGGCGTCCCTGCTGCCCGAGATTCGAAGACTGCTCGCATCGCACAAGACCGCCTGAGCGTAGCGCGTTAAGGGACAGGGCCGCGATCACCTGCTGACGTGTCGAAAGCTTATTCGGTGCGCGAGAACTAACCGTCCCCGCCCAACGCGGTCATGGGGTTGGCTGGGCGGCCTCGGTTTCGACCTTGACGATGTGGCGCAGGTCAAGGTGAATCGTTCGCTCAATCAGCGGCTTGTCGGTGTCGCCCTGATCGTGGAGCGGCACGACGAGCACCGCCATCCCGGTGCCAACCCAGATTAACTCCTGGCTGCGGATGTCATGCACCGTCCCGTCGCTCACGTGCAACCGCAAAGGCACGAACGGCTTCTGCCCTACCAGCTTCTGTAAATCGTCCGACGTCATGCTTCGCCTTTCGGAATTACAGTTTACGTTGCTCGACGGCTTCCGCGGCTACTTATGGGGCAGTACCTCCGCCCGTATTGCATCACCCCTGCCGCAGGATGTCAAGGGCCGTCCACTTTCCCTGGCCTACCGCCGCGGCGGCTGGAGAGACGCCGGGTCCGGCGCCGGCCCGCTTTGCCGTCACCCCTCGTCACCATGGCCGCCACATCTTCGTAGGACCACAAGAAACGCTTGCCGACGGCGGCGGCGTAGCGCATGAGGGTGGCGACCGTGGGGTTGTCTTGCTTGCCGTTTTCGAGCCGGCTAACCACCGCCCGGTCCAGACCCGAGCGCTCGGCCACGTCGCCAATGCTCATACCGCACTGCGCGCGCTCCCGCTTCAGGGCCCGCAGCGCCCGTTGCACGTCAAAGTACATTCCCATGGTCATTATGGCGTCCGGGTCGCACGCGCCGGCACGAACCAGGTCCTCCAGCGACGGTCTCTCCTTCTGAAGCTTTTCGCGGAGAGCCTGCTCCCGAACTCGCTCCTCGTCCGTCTTTCGGCTGGGGCGGAAGATGCGTCGCGCTTTCATCGCTTCCTCAATTTCCAGGTATTCAAGGAGTTCACTTACAAGGCTTCGATCAGGAATTCTTGGCGTTCGGGCGTGTTGGTAAAAGTAACACTCCAGCGCCTATGGTCTTGAACGTCGTACTCCATCACTGCCTTATCGCCGTAAGGGGAAATTTCCGTCGCCGTGCGCTCTTTGCAGATAACTCCGAGACGAGCACAGATCATACGCAAGATGGTTCGGGCTACCACATGCTCCACGATACATGTGGCCTGCAATTGCGCTGGAGAAGGGGCCAGCGCCTTCACCGGGATTCGCGAAGGGCGCGCGAAGAAGCGGAGCTTTTTGTCGCCATCGAAGACGCAGGCCACGGTGCCGCTTGCGGCTGCCACACGGAAGAGTTGATCGACAAAGCCCGTTATGTCGGGCGCACGGGCATCCGCGAGGTAAAGATCGCTCAACTCTTTGATCTTGGTCTCAAAAATCATGGTTTAACAATCCTCTTCCATAACTGCGGCCAAGCCGCGAGAAGTTCCTCAAGTCCAAATCCTGAACCAAACCAGACCTCCCCTCCGGGATGGACGGCCAAGGCGACGATGGATTCCGGCACCTCAACCTCCAGGATAGCCGGTTCCCCTTCTTGGGGGAAGAGCCGTGCTTTGCCGCGGGCATGATCTTCCGGAGCTCCAAGGGGATAAGGACCATGCGCGGGGGCTGTCGAAAATCCCTCCGCCGTGTCCCCCCCTACAACGAGGTGGGGTTCAGGACCATTCTGGAGGATATGCTCAGCTCGCATCCTCGTCGTGCCGTGCCGCAAGCGCACGGTTCGTTCGCCGCCCGAACTCAGAGAGGATCCTGCCATAGTTTTCTTCCCTGCGGTAGATCCCCCTCAATTCCCGCGCCGCATGACTTCGGCCAGTCTTCTGGAATCGGGCAAAGCACACATCGACTTCATCCAATGTTGCCTCGTGGACGGGGACCGTTTTGGCGGGCCGCCTCAGAATCACGGGGATCCCGCAAAAGCGGCGAATTATCCGAGAACGAAATCCCCACGATCGTTCCTTCCATGTAATTCGCCATCGTACCAAGAGCAGGGTTTTTTTCTTTTGTCCTTGCATTTCTGAAGTCGGGGTTCAGAAATCAAGTTTCCCGCGGGGGGATCCCCAATCCCGCAAATTGGCCATACCGTACAAGGCAACCGGATCACGGTATGGCGTTCCTGTGGGGGGATCCCCAATCCCACAAATTGGCCGGCCACGAGAACGAAATCCCCACGATCGTTCCTTCCATGTAAAACACCGTAGCCTGCGTCGAGGATACAGGTATCGGGTTTTTGTCCCTTGAATATGCGATCACCTTGCAGCGGAACCTTATCAACCTGTAAATGAGTTTAGGCCTCTCGTTTATCGGGCCAAGCCCGCCCCATTCCAAAATCTCCAAACCGGACGGGTCTTGGGCGTGCAACTTGATGTAATCAATCACCTTTTGTTTCTCGGCATCGGTTTTGGAACAACCGGCAATGGCCAGAGCGGCAATAGCTAAGACGATTGGTCTCATCTGAATCTTCAACAGGCTGGCGGAAATGAAAGTCATCGGTTGTCTCCGAAGTGGTTCCCCATTCGCCATCGTACCAAAAGCAGGCTTTCAACAACCGACAAGATTGCTGTCCCCGCCGGTTGCCCGATTCGCCTTGCATTTCCTCAATTCCCGCGCTTCATCACTTCGGCCAGCGCCACCAGCCGGCCGCGTTCTTGCATGGACTTGGCGCCGGCGTGGAGAATGGCGGTCACTTCGAGGATCTCGGGGTGCGGCACCGGTTCGCGGCGGGTGCGGATCATGTCGCGGAAGGTGTGGGCCAGGCGTGCCACCCGCCATTCAAGGCAGGCCGAACGACACAGCTCACCTGCCGCGGCCGCCGGACAGAGGCATGTTTCGGCGCCGGCCCGCTTTTCCGTCACTCCTCGGGCCCCTGGTTGCCACATCTTCGTAGGACCACAAGAAACGCTTGCCGACGGCGGCGGCGTAGCGCA
>CAZFGM010000621.1:0-2959 GCA_964518515.1 uncultured Alcaligenaceae bacterium
GGCGGTTCAGGTCGGGCTGGAAAGCCCGACCTACTAATTCGTTGCAAAGCCGGCATACCCCAGCCAAACCCAGGGTAATTGAGAACTTACGGGGATTCTTTGGAGGGTTCGGATGTACGCCTTTCTTGCCGATGCGATCGCCGTCGCCCATCTGGCCTACGTGTCCTTCGTCGTCCTGGGCCAGGTTGCCATCCTGGTGGGGCTGGCCTCGGGCTGGGGGTGGGCGCGCAATCCCTGGTTCCGCTCGATTCACCTGGTCCTGATCCTGATCGTCGGCACCGAGGCGATTCTCAATATCGTCTGTCCCTTGACAACTTGGGAAAGGGATTTACGCATCCTGGCGGGACAGGAAGTGCAGGAAGTGTCGCAAGGTTCATTTGTCGGAGAAATGGTCCATACTCTGCTGGCCTGTGATGTGGACCTGAATCTGCTTCAGTATGGGCACATCGCCTTCGCGGTCATAGTCCTGGCGACGTTTGTTCTAGCCCCGCCATGCTGGCGGAAATCGGCGCACGCGAGTAAATAAGAGCGCCCCGATTCGTAAAGTTCTCCCCTCGCCTTCCTGGAAGCTTTACCCTTCCGCAATCAACACGATCATCGAGTGCGCCTGGACTGGATACGGCGACTGGTCGGGCACGCGCGGCCCTTCATCGGGGCCGACAATGTCGAGCGGGGGCACCAGGGCCGTGTCGATGGCTCGCCGCCACGGCTGGCCGCAGGGCGCCGGCGGAATGCGGAAGGCGACCGGCTCGATCCAGGCATTGCAGGCGACGTAGAAATCGCGGTCCGGCTCGCGGCCGGTCAGGCGGCCGTCGAGGGCAAAGGCCAGGGTGCGGCTGCCGGCGGAAAAATCGGGCTGCTCCGGTTCGACGCCGTGCCAGATAATGTCGGGCGCGCGGTCGCCGCTCGGGCCGCGGCCGCGGAAGAACGACCAGCGCCGCAAGGCCGGATGGCGTTTGCGCAAGGCGATTAACATCCGCGTGAAGCGGAGGAAACCCGGCCCGTCGCCCCGGCGCGGCGCCGCAGGCGCGGCCAGGCGCCAGTCGATCCAGCTCATGTCGTTGTCCTGGCAATAGGCGTTGTTATTGCCGCGCTGCGTGCGGAGGAACTCGTCGCCGGCCAGGAGCATGGGCACGCCCTGCGACAGAAACAGCGTGGTCAACAGGTTGCGGGCCTGGCGGCGGCGGAGCCGGCCAATCTCCGTATCGGCACAGGGCCCTTCGACGCCGCCGTTCCAGCTGAAGTTTTCCGCCAGGCCGTCGCGATTGTTTTCACCGTTGGCCTCGTTGTGCTTGTGGTTGTAGGAGACGAGGTCCCAGAGGGTGAAGCCATCGTGGCAGGTGATGAAGTTGACGGAATGGCGCGGCTGGCGGCCGCTGGCTTCGTACAGGTCGGCGCTGCCGCACAGGCGCGTGGCCAGGGCGCCGGCCAGGCCCGGATCGCCGCGCCAAAATCGCCGCACGTCGTCGCGGTAGCGGCTGTTCCATTCCGACCAGCGCCGGCCGAACGGAAACAAGCCCACCTGGTACAACCCGCCGGCGTCCCATGGCTCGGCGATCAACTTGGTGCCCTGCAGGACGCCGTCCTCGGCGATCGTCTCGACGATGGGCGGCTCGACCAGCACGTTGCCCTTGCGGTCGCGCCCCATGACACTGGCCAGGTCGAAGCGCAGGCCGTCCACGTGCATTTCCGCCACCCAGAAGTGCAGGCACGTCATGATCAAGTCGCGAACGACGGGATGGTTGCAATTGACCGTGTTGCCGCAGCCGGAAAAGTTGTAATACGATCCGTCCGGGGCGAGCAGGTAGTACAGCTCGTTGTCCAGGCCGCGAAAGGAATAGGTCCGGCCGCGGTCATCGCCTTCGCCGGTGTGATTGAAGACGACGTCGAGAAAGACTTCCAGGCCGGCGGCGTGGAAGGCCCGGACCATCGCGCGGAACTCGCTGACCTGGCCGTGCTCGGCGGCCGAGGCGGCGTAAGCGGCTTTGGGCGCCGCGAAGGCGATGCTGTTGTAGCCCCAGAAATTCCGCAGCCGCTCCCCCGTCACGGGATTGGTGAAGGGGCAATCGTCCTCGTCGAATTCATGCACCGGCAAGAGCTCGACCGCCGTCACGCCGAGCTGCTTGAGGTAGGGAATCTTCTCGATCAGGCCGGCGAAGGTCCCGGGCTTGGTCACGCCGGAAGAAGGATGACAGGTGAACCCGCGCACGTGCAGCTCATAAATAATCGAATCTTCCAGCGGCGTCAGGGGCGGTGCATCCTCGTGCCAGTCGAAGGAGCGGCGAAAGAACAGGCTGCGCCGGGTGGAGCGTGAGAGCGCGGAGCGCGGAGAGTGGAGCGCGGAGGGTGGATTTTTCCGCGCCAAGTCTTTGGCCCTCCGCGCTTCGCGCTCCACCCTCCGCGCTGCACCCTCCCCGCTGCCGCCTCCCCAAAGGGTGCCGTCCGACAGGGCGGTGGAGGCCGGGTCGAGCAGGATGATGGAGGGATCGAAGCGGTGGCCGCCGCCGCCCGGCCCATCGACGCGCCAGCCATAGCGAAAGGCCGGCGGCAAACCCGCCACCAGGATGTGCCAGTGATCCCCGGTACGGTGTTTGCGCGGGTCCAGGGCGATTTCCGCCAGCGGCGTCTGGTCGGTCAACGGCAGCAGCACCAGCTGCACCCACGTCCCATGCCGGCACAACAAGGCGAAATTCACCCCGTCGGCCAGGGCCGTCGCCCCCAGGGGCAAGGAACGTCCGCGTGCGGTGCGAAAGGGGTGCATCCAACCAGAATAAAACTCCGGCCCGGTTTTGTCGAGCGCGGTCGAGGTTTCCGGGGCGATTTTTTTCGCGGATTATCCAGGAAAATCCGCGCTATTGACAGTTGAGTGTCATTTAGGGCCTTGGTTTATCCTATTTCGATGCGCAATGTTGACAGGCGAGTACGATTTGCGATGGAATAAAAAAAATCAGTTGGCGCT
>CAZFGM010000621.1:3059-4439 GCA_964518515.1 uncultured Alcaligenaceae bacterium
TAAACGCCGTCCGCGACCCGACTCCCGAACGTGGTGGTGTAGTAGTATTCCTTGATTTCCCAAACGGCGATCGGGTTTACAGGAGAGGGAAAAGCCCCTACCTTTTGAATTCCCGTGCAACCCAGTGCAACACAGACTTTTCGGGCCTATTGAATTCAGGAATTTTCCGAGGATCGTTCTCCCCCTTTCCTTTGCCGAATTCTTTGCCATAATGAAGGTAGGAGGAGGTAATTTTTGCATGTCCCTAGCAATTTGACCGAGGCGCGTAGAAAAAAAATCCAAAGATTTTTGCCAAAAAGCGCTTCCCTTTTGTCCTGCGTTTGAACAAGATAGGACAGTCTCCTTCGGTATCCCTCGACGTGGAAGGCGGAATACCAGAGACAAATTCAACCCTGGCCGGTAAATAAACGCGCGGACCAACGGCCAGCCTTGTTCCCAAGCTTTTCTCGGAAACCATGACGTAACCATTTCCGGCGCAACTCGGTGCGGCTGTTGCGGCCCTGATCCGAGCCAAGCCGTTAATTCAAGGAAGTCCCAGCGATGGGTAAACCCGTTCTCCGGGGAAATAGGTTGGAGTCCCGCCTTCAGGCGGAAAGACCGGCTAAAGCCTGGACTCCAACAGAGGTTCCCGGCTAAAAGAGAATAATATTCCTCTCCGGAAAGGGGAGGCCAAGCCAACTTTTCTACCCTGATAGTCCTGCACCATGCGCGTTCCTGGCGGCATGGCAAGGCCTTTGACACAACCAGGTTTTTTCTGTGGAGGAGACATCCCATGGCCGTCGCTCGCAGCGACGACGGGTCCAGCCCCGCGACCCGCAGACGCACGCTTCGTAAAACCCCCGACATTGCCATTCCGGCTTCGACTACCATGGCGGCGCCCGCCGCCCCGGTCGCGCCTCCCGACAGGGCCAGCGGCACTCGCCTGGACGATCTGTACCGCTTGCCCATGCCCAAGCTGTTCGCCTACGCCGAGCGCGAGGGGCTGACCGAGCATACCGGCATGAACCGCGGCCAGATGATCATGGCCGTCGTCCGCCGGCAGATGGAGCGCGGCATCACCGTGCGCGGCTCGGGAACCCTCGAGGTGTTGCCCGACGGCTACGGTTTCCTCCGCTCCGTGGCCCACAACTACCTCGCCTCGCCGGAAGACATTTACGTCTCCCCAAGCCAGATTCGCCGACTCGGCCTCAAAACCGGCCTGGTCGTCGAGGGGCCGATCCGACTGCCGGTCGAGGGCCAGGACAATTTCGCCCTCATGCAGGTCGATGCCGTCAACGGCATGGGGCCCGACGAGCGCGTCGCCGCCATCACCATTTTCGAGGACCTGACGCCGCTGCATCCCAACAAGCGGCTGGTCCTGGAAACCGATCCCGAAGAGAT
>CAZFGM010000622.1:0-4436 GCA_964518515.1 uncultured Alcaligenaceae bacterium
GGGGCTTTTGTACATATACCGCAAAGCGTTCGACCAGGCTTTGGCCGACTTCTCCGAAGCCATTCGTCTGGATCCCCGGCTGGCTCTTGCGTACAACAACCGCGGCATGGTGCAAGCCGCCCAGGGACAGTTCGCCGCCGCCCTGGCCGATTTTAACCAGGCCATTCGCCTGAACCCCACCATCCCCAACGCCTACCACAACCGTGGCTTTGCCTATACCGCCCTGGGCGATTTCGATCGCGCCCGCAACGATTACGACCTGGAAATTCGACTCAAGCCGGACCAGGCTATCGGCTATTACAACCGCGGCTTTCTGTATACCCTCACGGGCGAGTCCGAACTGGCTATTCTGGATTTCACCCAGGCGGTCCAGCTCAAACCCAACTTTGCCGACGCCTACTTCAACCGCGCTGCCATCAATCGCGCTCGCGGCCATTATGATCGGGCCATCGCCGATTATTCCCAAGCCATCCACAATAATCCGACCTTCGCCCTAGCTTATTACCACCGGGGGGAATGTTATCACAGCCAGGGAAAATTCGGCGAGGCCATCGCCGACTTTACCGCCTTGATTCAGCTTAACCCCCAGCTCCCGGCGGCTTATAACAACCGGGGCCTAGTCCGCGCGGCCTTGAACGAAATCGATCTGGCCATCGCCGACTTCACCGAGGCCATCCGAATCGAACCGAAATACTTGCACGCCTATCATGCCCGGGGTCTGGCCTACGCCGCCAAAAACGATTACGACCAAGCCGTCATCGACCATATCGAGGCCATCCGCCTCTGTCCGCACTCGCCGGAAGGGTACAACAATTTCGCCCAATTCTGGGCCAGCTGTCCGGACCCGGCTCGCCGCGACGGCAAAATCGCTGTCGAACTGGCCATCCGCGCCTGTGAGCTTTCCGACTGGAAGGATCCCGCCTGCCTTGCCACCCTGGCGGCGGGGTATGGCGAGATGAACCAGTTCGACCAGGCCTTTCAATGGGCGAGCAAGGCCCTGGAAGTGGCCCCGGAAAATCAGAAATTCCTTCTCCAGGCCCTGGTGCAAAAGTACCGTTTATCAAGGTCTTGAGCATCCTTTTCCCGCAAAAAGCCGGGGCCATTCGCCTTGGCTTGATAGCGGACTCCTGGTCTTTCCACGCCTTGTTCCTTTCCCGATGGGAACGTGTTATTCTCATGTTTTCTCTCCGTTAATCAAAATGTTGCAAGGGAAGTCCCCGTGGAAGAACCATGTTGAAAATGATCGGACGGTTAAGACAGCCGCGAATCTTGGTGGTCGGCGATCTCATGCTGGATCGCTACATCTGGGGCAACGCCGAACGGATCAGCCCGGAAGCGGCGATTCCGGTGCTGCGCGCGGACCAGCGTGAGGAACGACTGGGAGGCGCGGCCGGTGTCGCGGCCATTCTTCATGTGCTGGATGCGCGGGTGAGCTTGGCCGGGGTCCTGGGCGCGGACCGGGCCGGGACACGCTGCCGTGAACTGCTGGCCGATCGTGGGATCGACACCGCCATGGTGATGACGGATGTGGCCCGGCCAACGACCCTGAAAGAACGGTACATCGGCCGGGCGGACCAGAAGCATCCCCAGCAGATGCTCCGCGTGGACTACGAATCGCAGGAGCCTGCCGCCGCTCCGCTGCTCGGCCGCATGACCGCCGACCTGCGGCAGCGCCTGCCGGAGCACGACATCATCTTGGTCAGTGATTACGGCAAAGGTGTTTGCAGTGCCGAGTTGCTGCAAGCGCTGATTCGGGAATGTCGTGGCCGTGGCCTACGCATCGTTGTCGATCCGGGCCAGAAGACTCCCGATTTGCCGGCCTTGTCCGGCTGCAACAGTCATGAGTCGTTTTCGTGGAGCGAGCAGCATTATGCCCAACCGCCGCGAAGCCGGCCTTGCCACCGGTCTGAAGCTAAGCGACCCAGAGATGGCCTGCGAGGCGGCGGACAGACTGCGCGGGCAACTGGAATTGGAAGCCTGCCTCATCACACTCGACCGCGACGGCATGGTCTTGGCCGATGGCCCGGGAAAATATCATTTCCCCACGCGGGAGCGGCACGTCTACGACATTACCGGGGCCGGCGACGTGGCCTTGGCGGTGCTCGGCCTGGGCTGGCCTCGGGCTTGAGTTATCCGGAAGCGATTGCCTTGGCCAATGTCGCCGCGGGGTTGTCGGTAGAGCGCATCGGCGTGACCGTGGTGACGCGCCAGGAAATCCTGGGGGACTTGCTGCGGCACCGGCCGCCTGGCCAGGGTAAATTGGTTGGCTCGCGCGAGGCCCTCGCGGAGGAAATGAACCTGCTGCGCGGCGCGGGCCGTTCGATTGTCTTCACCAACGGGTGCTTTGACTTGCTGCACTCCGGCCACGTCCACCTGCTACAGGAGCGCGCGTCAAGGCGACCTGCTGGTAGTCGGCTTGAATTCCGACGACAGCATGCCGGCTGAAGAAAGGCATCGGCCGGCCGATCAACCCCCAGGGGCTACGCGCCAGCGTCTTGGGCGCCATCGAATGCGTGGATTACATCTGCGTCTTCGACGGTGAAAGGCACGGATAATCGCCCGGTCAGGTAGTCGGCAGGGAGTTTGTCGAGTCTTATGGGGGCCGCCTTCACCTGGTGGAGCTTCAAGCAGGGTGCTCGACGACCAGCACGATCGACCGCATCAAGAAGACATGAACCGGCGACCTAATTCACCAGGGCGTTAAGCCGTACTTTTCGGTTTTTTGGCGGTGTTTTTTGCCGTAACTATCTTGTTGAAAACAGGTTGCGTTGTTTTTTGAATTGCATTGGTTCTGGCTACCTATTAGGGGCTAATTTGTTGCAAAACATTGTATCGTAATTAGATACGTCAATAATCTTAGTGGCTACAAATTGCAAATCGTTTCTGCGTAAGTCAGCTGCACTACATGGTTTAGCTCAAAATCGCCTGAAAAGTATGGGTTAAGCGCCGCGGTTACTCGGCGAAACATGCCCTGCCAGTCTCCATAGCGCTCCACCCGGATCGAGGTCCACTCCGTCTGGCCGTCATCGTAGCTGACGTGGATGCGTTCCCCCTGCTTCTTGGTGATCTCTTCAGGAAAGTAGTACGGTCCGCCCTTGAAGCGGCAGAAGACCCGGGCACCGGATTCGAACTCCAACGGCCGGACCTGGTCCCAGCTCAGGTGGGCTTGGTCGTTATCGTCAAAGAGAATGTGCAGCTTTTTACCTTCGATCCCGAGAATGACGCCGGGATACCAGAAGCCGTCGAACCAACGGCCGAAAATGCGGTTGCCTTGGGCCAGTTCGTGCACGCCAGGATCGGGCAGCCAGTCGTCGCGCTGCAGGCGAATGAGGCGGATGGTCGTGTCTTCCTCGTCGCCGTCATCGAAGCGGATGTGCACGATTTCCCCGTCGAGGGCCACGATCATGCCTGGATAGAAGTCCCCACCGCCCTGCCAGCGGCCAAGGACGCAGTCGCCAACGGCGAGGTAAAACGGCTTGACGCGCTCGCGGCTCAATGCCACGGCATGGCCATGGTCGAACAGCACGAGCACCTGATTATTTTACACGCGCAGAATAATGCCGGGATACCAAAAAAGATCTTGCCAGCAGGCCAGCACGCGGTCGCCCAGGGCCCAGTCTTTCCCAACCTCGCCAGTTTCTTCGGCGAGGGGCGGAGATTTCCAGGTGTCGATGCGGACGCGCAGATTTGCCAGCGGCACCCAGGCGAGCACTCCGTTGGCACAACGGATGCGCAACTGGTCCTCATTCATTTCCGTAATCCTACCCGGAAGATACTCGGAGCCTTCCAGACGCGCGAACACCTGGTCACCCATCTCGAAATTCTGCTTGAACATCTGCTTCTCGAAAACAAAACCGTCCTCGCCATCGTCAAAGATGATGAAGAAACGCTGTTCGTTGATGTGGCGGATAACGCCAGGATACAGGTACTCCTCCAGAGTGCGCTGGGCAAGAACGCGATCGCCGATCTGCCACATGGAAATCCTCCCATGGCCCGTGTCACCTGTCCGAACGACGGACCTTTTCCATACTGTACTCCGCAAATCACTAACGGTAAACTCTCCTCTACGAACATTCATTTCCTCCTCCGCGAATATCACCACCCCAATGCTCGATTTCATCAGGGGGCGTACCGCGCGGGCTCGACCAACTTCACTTCCTCCTGTTACTGTGTAAGCACATGCCTGCTCCCCAATCAACCACCCGGGCCATCACCGTCCTCAATCTCAAGGGCGGCGTCGGCAAGACCCACACGACCTGGCTCCTTGCTTCCGTCTGCCAGGAACGCGCCAAGCGGGTTCTCCTTATCGATACGGACACGCAAGGAAATCTCAGCAGTTCCTTCCTGGACGATGCGAGTCCAACCCCCGGAGTCGAGATGTTGCTGCATCCAGGTTCGGACCGTAACCCAGTGCCGCTCGTCCGCAGCACCGCCTT
>CAZFGM010000623.1:0-4405 GCA_964518515.1 uncultured Alcaligenaceae bacterium
GCTGAAAACAGAACCACAACAAAGCCCCCTTCCCGAATTATTTGCTACAGTCTCATATTTTTTATTACTTTATTGCCAGCCTGGGCCGCAAGACCGAAGCGGTGGCCGACCGCTTGTTTTCGCGGATGCTGCCGCAGATCGCCGCGGACGATCCGCGCGTGCTTCTGGTCCTGGACGACACGCCCACTTTTTCCCGTGTTTAAAAATATCCTCTTCATCCAAAGCCCGGCGTTGACCGGAGGCCTTGCCGGCCTTGACACCCGAATTTTTTGGTATCTTTTTAGGTGCCGGAATATCCTCGTCGGGTTCCGTTACCGGTATCACTCCCTGACATTTTTTGCACCGGATTTTTTTGCCCAGGAGGTTGGATGAAACGTTGTATTCCGAATCACAAGAAGAACAGGTGACGTGAATGGCCATGACCGAATTCCTCCCTTGAAAACCAAAAATATACTAAAATCCGGGCTGCCTAAATGCAAGAAGCACCTCAAGTTCGAAATGTTACCGCTTGATCGCCTTCGGCAACGCCCCCGTGGCGTGACGCCAGTCGGTCGGCTGATAGCGGATGTCCAGATGGCGGGTGTCGATGCGGCGGTTCTTTTCGGCGCGGCTGGTCATGATCGCGTCGAGAATGCCTGAGGTCAGCAAGGTCCGCTCGACCGGATACGGAGCATGGCCGGTGTTGATAAGGCTGTCGATGGCCCGGACCTGGTGCTCGAAGTGGGCATAGGGATCGGGTTCTTGCAAGTAAAAGAGAGTGGACAGGATTTTGTCCTGGCCGCGGACGCGGCAGGCGAAGGTGAAGGCGCCGCCGTCGCGGTCGTAGGCCCAGCCGTTCATCATGGGCACGCAGGCCTTGAAGCCGTCGCGGTAGTCGATGAGGAAGACGCCGGCTTCGCGGCCGGCCTTGGTCGTCAGCTTGCGGTAATCGCCCTTGGCGTGGTGCGGGACCCGCGCCATGGCCGCCTCGAGCAGATCGCGGGAAAAGGCCTTGTTATCCATGGCCTTCCACATTTCTTCGCCGCTGAGGTACTGGACCGAGCGGACGCCGGTTTCGCCGCCGCGGCGTCTTTCCACCATGCATTGCAAGGCTTCCAGGGCGTGAAAGCCGTAGCTTTCCATGCCGCCGTAGCCGATTTGCACCGCCTCGACCAGCTCGACGTTGCGCGGCAAGTTCAGGTCGGGCCGCCGCCAGGTCACCGGCACGGACGAGCCAGCCATGAACGGCACGTGCAGCGCGCGAGCGCGGTCGTACATCCAGCGGGCGTCGGTCCAGGTCGGCCCCAGGTGCTTGTCGTTGAAAACCGGCACCGAGCGCTTGAACTTGGCCATGGCGTTGGTGGCGGCCTCGAAGAAGCGCCGCCGCGGATACAAATGCTGACCGCGCTCGTTGCTCGGATATTGGCCGTGCTCGCCGATGCACAAGACGCCATCGACGTGGACCCCTTTTTTACCCAGGGTGACGGCTTCCTCGATGGTGTTGAAAATGGTGAACTTGAATTTCTTGGCCAGCTGCCGGCTCATGTCGCGCTTGGGAAACTGATCGACGAACATGGACACGACCCGCAAGTTGGGGCCTTCCTTGCCGTCGTAACGGTATCCTTCGAGAATCTTGCCGACAATGACGTCGGCATGGGAAACGGGGCGATACTCGGTGACGATGGCGGCGACGCGTTTGGGATCGGGCATGGGAAATCTCCAAGGTGTTAACGATAAGAATGGGGAGGAAAATCTTCCTTCGAGCGCTCGGGAGGCGGGAATTCCCGCGGCGGTTCCCTGGTCAAATCATAGGGAGGGGCCGGCATCGGGTAACCCAGGGGCCGCGGTTTGCGCCAGCAAAAAACGGCCACCAGAACCAACGCCCAGGAAGCGGCTCCGATCATTATGCGAAAAAGGCCCAAAAGGTCGAAGGCATGGCTTTCCGCGCGACTGCTTATCATGAGGTGCAACAGGACCGTGCCGACTATTGCCTGGAGCAATTCCAGGGAGCAAGCCAGGAAAGTGAGAAGAGCCGCCCCCGGATAGCGGCCCCAGAAAATCAACGCCAGGATCCAACCCGTCAGCCAGGCGGCGATCAAGGGCAGTTGGAACAGAAAGGATCGTAACAGGGGACTTAGGTCGTCCATATTCCACCGGATCACTTCTCGGGATGTTGGTATTTGCCAAATCGCTTGGAAGGCATGGTAACCTGTCCCTTGTCGGTTTCCAGTACAAAAAGAGCGGCCCCGTCCGCGACGGACTCGATCACTTTCAAGCCGCGCTCGGGACCCAGGACGCACAAGGCCGTGGCCAGGGCGTCGGCGGTCGTGCCCTTTTTGGCAATGACCGTGACGCTGCGGCGGCCGACCAGGCCGATGCCGGTCTTGGGATCGACTATGTGGGAATAACGTTTGCCGCCGATTTCCACAAATTGCTCGGCATCGCCGGAGGTGGATACCGCGGCGTTTTTCAGAAGAAGATAATGGCTGGGGGGACCGTCGGGGTTTTTCAGGGGAGCGATGCCGATCTTCCAACCGCGTGCATCGGGCGGGGAATCGCCGATGGCGATATCGCCGCCGGCGGCGACCAGGGCCTGGCGGATGCCGTGTCGCCGCAGCACCTCCAGGGCCGCCTGGGCGGCGTAACCCTTGGCGATGCCGCCCAGATCGAGCAACATGCCGGCCACTAGAAGCTGTACGGTCCGGTTCTTGGCATCGAGCTTGATGTTGGCGTGGCCCACTAATTTCACCGCCTTGGCCAGCTCGTCCATCGGCGGCAACTGCCCGGTGCGGCGGGCGCGGCGCCACAGCCTCACCACCGGGCCGACGCTGACGTCGAAAGCGCCGTCCGACAGCCGGGCGAATTCCTGGGCCTTGGTCAATATGTCGAACAGCTCGGCACTGACCCGGACTGGTTCGCCGCCCGCTTTTTTGCATAATTGCATCAATTCGCTGGTCGCCAGGTAGTCGCTCATGATACGATTGAGTTCGGCGATGCGGTCGAAGGCGGCGCGGGCCGCCTTCTTGGCGGTCGCCTCGTCGGGGGCGTACAGGGCGATCTTGAACAGCGTCCCCATGTGCGGCTCGGTAAAAGTGAACCGCTGCAAACGCGGGGTATCGCCCACGGCGGCCAGCGCCGTAAAAAGAAGGGCAAAGGAGAAAAGATAATGTTTGATCATGAGTTTACCTTTTGAAAGATCATTATTTGTTTACTGGACACTAATGTCCCATGGGTTGCGTCGTAGAAGCTCGCTCGGCGGTTTCGCGCGAACAGGTCAGTTGCAACGCGATTGTCCGCAAGGCAGGATATTGATCACGCGAAACCGCCGAGCGTTGGTACAGAGGCAATCCGGGGCCCACGGTTTTGAATTTCTGGAGCATACCATACATGAAGCGCTTAGCACAGCATCCCTTGACCTGGTTTCTTTTCACCATCACCGGGGGGATTTTTCTGGCCGGCGTGGACACGGTCCCGAGCCAGCCGCCGCCCAAGCATCCCGTTGTGGAGAAAGCCTCCCACCAAGGGTACGTGGAAAAAATCAACGACAAGGTGTCTTTCGACATGATCGCCATTCCGGGCGGCGCCTTTTTGATGGGCAGTCCGGATGGTGAAAAGGGCCGCAAGCCCGACGAGGGGCCGCAGCATCCGGTCACCATCAAGCCGTTCTGGATGGGCAAGTGGGAGGTGCGCTGGGATGAATACGACTGGTACTGGTCGAAGCGTCCGGGCGGTCCGCCGGCCCGTCCCAACTTGGCCAAGAAGCCGGACAAGCTCTCCGACGCCATCACCAGTCCCACGCCGCCCTACGAGGATGAAACGTTCGGCCACGGCCGCGAAGGCAATCCCGTCTTGGCCATCACGCATCACGCCGCCATGGAATACTGCCGCTGGCTGTCGCAAAAGACCGGCAAGAAATATCGCCTGCCCACCGAGGCCGAATGGGAATGGGCTTGCCGGGCCGGCACCACTACCGTCTTCAGCTTCGGGGACCACCCCGCCAAGCTCGGCGACTACGCCTGGCACGACAAGAATTCCGAGGAGGTGGCTAAAAAGGTTGGCCAGAAAAAACCCAATCCCTGGGGACTCTTTGACATGCACGGCAACGTTTCCGAATGGTGCATCGACACCTATCAGAAGGATTATTACGGCACACTTCCACGGGACAAGCCCTCGGTGAACCCCTTCAAGCCGAACACAGAAATCCGTTACGGTTACGTGGTCCGCGGCGGCTCGTGGGCCGATCCGCCTGAGATGTGCCGCAGCGCCGTCCGCCGCTTCTCCGTCAAGGAGTGGATGCGCCGCGACCCGCAACGGCCGCAAAGCATCTGGTGGATGACCGAAGCCGATTTCGTCGGCTTCCGCGTGGTCCGGGCCGTGGATGAAGACGACCGCTTGAAAAGCATCCGCTCCAAAGTAACCTGGTGGA
>CAZFGM010000624.1:0-4405 GCA_964518515.1 uncultured Alcaligenaceae bacterium
GAATTCCTTTACCAATTAAAAAGAAAAAAGTGGCAACAATTTCGTAGGGGACACACGGGCGGTATTTGTGGACGGGCCAGGAGTGGGATACGGAGACAAGCCTCCAATACAATCGGGCGCGGTATTATGATCCGGCGACGGGACGCTGGTTCAGCCAAGATCCGCTAGGCTTTGATGCGGGGGACAGCAATTTGTACAGATACGTGATGAACAGGGCAACCCTCTCGGTCGATCCCACCGGTATGCTTGATATTCCAACCGTCGTTGCCAAATTCAACTCATTTGCAAAAGCAAAAACAATACTCCAAGAGGCGAAAAAAGTTTTCCCGAATAAAGGACTTTACATCACGCAATTTGACCCCGGAACAATAGTTTTGAACCCCGAAGGATATATCCAAATTTCCGGCGATAACAAAGAGGCCGGCATTTACCTGCGAAGTAACCTACCAATCGATGTGGCGGTTGGCGTCCTTCTTTTTGAGGTAATCCGAGCCAGACATGATGGGGATGTGCGCAAGATTAGCGCCGAGGCCGCTGCGGGCAAGGTAAGCCGTGCGGATTATGGTACCCGGCTGGAAAAGCTTTCTTATAAGTATATTGGGTTACATGCAGCGATCGCTACGGAGGCCGTTCAAAAAAAGATATGGGCTCCTCAAGCAAATAGATTGGCAGGAGTCTACAAGTCTGAGCAACATTACCTAAAGTCAGCGGATGTCGCTGCCGACCCGACGCAGCCAGATGAAACGCATACCGGTGTATACCGCAAGTACTGGGATATTCTGTTCAAGAAGGCGTGGGAGGACGCACAAAAGAAGAAAGGTAAAGCCCAACATGGTCAGTCTCCATCACCAGGAAGCCTGTGGCGATTGTCAATTGCGTGTCTCCCCACAGTGCCCAGGCCCGAAGCATGGCCAGGTAACGGTTCCGTCCCCTTTGTAGATTTGTTGCCACCCACTAAGCTTGATGACATGTACCAATATTAGGTTTACGTCCGTGAAGGGGCAAATCGCCAAACCAGAGCTTTAGGTGATCATGATGTTGTCTGCATTAACTCTCCTCGTCACTGCGTTTGGGTCAACTGTTGAGTCGCTTGAAAAGGATGCTTGCCTGTCCAGACACGACTGCTCGGATCGGGAGTGTGTGATGCTTACCACTGAGGAAGAGAACGTAATTAGGACATTTATTTATGAGGGGAAACGCGCCTCAGCGGTGATCCGATACGGCAAACTCGCAGGCTACACAGTCCTCCTTGTCCCTGCACGAATCGAAAAGATCTATCAAAAGAAAAAGGTCCAGACTTTGAAATTGTGCGCCACAATCGTACAAGGCGCCCGCCCCACAGATGCCCTGTTGGCTGCGGCTTACGCCGAGTGCCTTACAAATTCACCTGTCGCGGGTTATTTGACCTCTCAGCTCCCAATTGAACAATTTGATTCTGTAGTCAGTGGAAAGGGACTGTCACTTAGAACACACCTTGCGCGCCTGTTGGCCAAACGCATCGCCGATGTTGCGGGATCACACAGACAGAAGGGGAGCGGGAAAAATCTAAGGGGAGATTCTCTGTTCCCAAAAGCGAATAGCGAATAGGCCGACTGGGAGTTACATCGTGAGTACTGCAACAAGGACCGCTCCTCAATTGCCTGAAAAACCGGCTCCGACCACAAGTGGAACTGCCGCCGAACAGGTCCTTTCCCAGTGCCAAACCGGTCGGGAGGTGGTTCAAGATTTCGTGCCATTGCCCGAGAGTCTGGAATGGGACCTGGGCCAGCAATACTTGAAGGACCGCGGCAACAAGTCCTTCATATCTGACTCAAGTCCGGTGCCGTTTGTTATTAACAATGACGGCACGCTGTCGCACAATGCCGCGGAGGTATTCTTCACGAGCCTGGTCGAGGCTGAACAAGCCGGCGACCTGGAGCCCGACATCTACGTCTTGGAGCTGGGCATCGGCGTGGGCCTGTTCGCCCGCTTCTTCCTGGACCACTTCCGCGACCTGTCCCGCCAGTACCGGAAGGACTTCTACGACCGGCTGACGTACATCGCCGCCGACAAGTCCGAGCGCATGCTCACTGACATGCTGACCCACGGACTATTGGCGAACCACGCAGGTCACTACCGCACGCGGGTCGTCGATGCCATGGAGCCGGACAAAGAGCTGCCGTTCGATGTTGCATTCATGGATCATCCTTATCGGGATAAGCCTCTCCGGGCTGTGTTCTTGAACTATCTGCTCGATTGCCTGCCGGCGGCGGTCCTGGAAATCGACGTGGCGGCGGCTGATGTGGAATCGGCCGATTGGAAATCGGCCGCCACGACGATCCGCCAGCTGTGCGTGCGCACCTGTGTGGCTCGCAACATCAAGCTCGCCGACCACACCGACATGATGTTGGAGCAGCTCCAGCAACGCGCGAGACAAGTGGCCAGTGGACAGTCGGCAGCGGGCAATGATCCGAGACAGGAGCTGCTGGAGGTCTACGGGCTGTTCGCTTCCGAGTACGATTACCGGCCCGTCGATGTCAAGACGCTGCCCTATGGCGACTTCGCGATTGAATATGCTCGGCGAACCACCCGGCGGCTGCTGTTGAGCTACGGGGCCATGCAGTGTCTGGACAAGCTGCTGGGCATGGTCCAGGACGATGGCTTCATCCTCATCAACGACTACGGGCAGACGAAGGAGAAACAAAGGGGACGCAACTCTTTCCGCGACGAAGAAAAGAGGAAGCGTAGATTAGGTTTGGCGCGAAAAGGGGACATTCTCTATTCCAAAATGAGTCACCTAGCAACCGGAGTAGCACCGTGAGCCTTGCAACAACCTCCGTTTCGCGGTCCGCCGAAAAACGGGGCTCGACGTCTGGAACACCTGCGGAACAGGTCCTTTCGCAGTCCCAATCGGGTCGCGAGGTCATGCAGGATTTCGTGCCATTGCCCGAGAGCCTCGAATGGGAACTCGGCCAGCAGTATTTGAAAGACCGGGGCAACAAAGCCTTTATTTCAGACTCAAGTCCTGTTCCGTTCGTGATAAACAACGAAGGAACGCTGTCTCGTAACGCCGCCGACGTGTTCTTCACCAGCCTGGTCGAGGCCGAACAAGCCGGCGACCTGGAGCGCGAGATCTACGTGCTGGAACTGGGCATCGGCGTGGGCCTGTTTGCCCGCTTTTTCCTCGACCACTTCCGCGACCTGGCCCGGCAGCACAAGAAAGACTTCTACGATCGGCTTACCTATGTGGCCGCCGACAAGTCCGAGCGCATGCTCACCGACGTGCTGACGCACGGAGTGTTGGCGAACCACGCAGGCCACTACCGGACGCGCATTGTCGATGCCATGCAGCCCGACAAGGAGCTGCGGTTCGATGTTGCGTTCGTGGATCACCCGCATCGGGATAAGCCTCTGCGGGCCGTTTTCTTGAACTATCTCCTCGATTGCCTGCCGGCGGCGGTCCTGGAACTTGACGTCCCGGCCGATTTGGAATCGGCCGGGTGGGGTGAGGCCGATTGGAAATCGGCCGCCACAACTACTGTCCGCCAGCTGTGCGTCCGGACCTGTGTGGCTCGCAACATCACGCTGGCCGATCACACCGACATGACCTTGGAGCAGCTCCAGCAACGGGCCGAACGAGTGGCCAGTGGTGAGGGGCGAGAGGCGAGTGACGCCCGGCAGGAGCTTCTTGAGGTTTACGGCCTGTTCGCCTCCGAGTACGATTATCGGCCCGTGGATGTGAAGACGCTGCCCTACGGGAACTTCGCCCATGAATATGCTCGCCGGACCACCCGGCGGCTGCTTCTGAGCTACGGGGCCATCCAGTGCCTGGAGAAGCTGCTGGGTATGGTTCACGACCATGGCTTCATCCTGATCAACGACTACGGGCAGACGCAAATCAGCCGCGACGATGAGTTCGAGCACCAGCGCTTCTCGCTGGCCACGTTCGTGGGCTTGAACTTCCCGCTGCTGAAGGCGTATTTCGCGGACCACAGTAAATGCGCGTGGGAGGAGCCGGGCGACAGCGGCGGCATCCACTCGCGCCTCTTGGCCCGGAAAGCGCCCATCGCCGTTCGCGGCAAATTCAACGAGCGCTTCGGCAAGACCGCCCACGACCAGCTGCAAGAGCCCTGGCAAAAAGGCCGCGAGTGCGTCCAGGTGGGCCGATTCGAGCTGGCCAGCACGTATTACAACCAGGCCCTGAAGCGGCAGCCCAACAACTGGGTGCTCTTGAGCGAAATCAGCATGTTCCTGACGTTCCAGCTCCGCGATCCCAAGGCCGGCATCGACATGGCCAAGCTGGCCCTGGCGTTGAACCCCACGTGCTCGGCCGACCTGTGGTGTACGCTGGGCGACGGCCTGTACGAGTTTGGCCGCACCGCCGAGGCCCGCTCCGCCTACCAGAAGGCGCTCGAAGTGAACGAAA
>CAZFGM010000625.1:0-4403 GCA_964518515.1 uncultured Alcaligenaceae bacterium
CAGTCATGAAGCAGTTCCTTTATCTGCCCTGAAATTCCCCCCTGTGGGATGTCCGGCCTCTCAGGACAGCGTGAGGCGGACACGTTTGCGGCGTTGACCGGTCGCGAGGCGGCGACCGGGACGGGCTCGGCAAGCCCGCCACCGCGAGTTGGGTTAGTGGTTCAAAATAAATTCCCGCGTGTTAATCAAGGCCCACATGGTATCGGTCAAGGCCGCCCGGCGATCGCTGACGATCTGGCGGTGGGCGGCGAAGGCTTTGCGGTCGTTGGCGGTCGGCAGCCGGCTGAGCGTGGCCAGGAAAAGCTCTTCCAGAATCTGCTCCTCGGCCATCTTGCTTTGCAGGAGTTTCTGCAAGCGACCGTCGGCGGCGTTGATTTTCTGCAAGACGTTGACATCGGTCATGAGGTAGAGCTTTTGCGGCAAGGCGGGTTCCATGGCCCGCTCGCAGTCGCAGGCGGCGGTTCGCGGCGGCCGGCCGAAAATGCGGAAGGCGTAGGCCAAGGACGGATTTTGAATCTGGCTGGCGCCGACTTGGATGGCCCGGCTGCCCGGCTTGACGTCGGGGCTCCACTTCTCGGTCACCCCCAGGGCGGCGTTCAAAACGTCCAGCACGGCCTCGGCCATCATCGGCCGGACGTAGCTGTGGGCGAAGTTGTTCTTGTCCAACCTGTTCGTTTCGTTGATCTTCGAGCTAAGCTGATACGTCCGGCTATTGAGGATCAGCCGTTCCATGTGGCGAATGTCAAATTTCTTGTCGAGGAACTCCTTGGCCAGGGCGTTGAGCAGCTTGTCGTTGGAGGGCGGGTTGGCCAGCGAGAAATCATCGACCGGGTGGACGATGCCGATGCCATAATAATGTCCCCAGATGCGGTTGACGAAGCTGCGCGCGAAGAAGGGATTGTCCGGCTGGACGAGCCAGTTGTACAAATCCTGGCGCAGGTCCTTGTTCTTTTCCAGCTTGAGCACCGGGCCGCCGAGGGCCTTGGCTCCCAGAAACTGGCCGGTCTCGGGATGGGGCATGAACTTGCCGGTGTTCATGACCCACACTTCCTTGATCAGGTTGAGCTGATTGTTCTTGGGATTTTTCTTTTTGCGCTCGATGTTGACCGCGTCGATGGCTTTCTTGGCCTCGGGCGAGGCCTGGTAATTCAACTGGGCGAAGATGTTGGCATACGAGCGGTATTCTTCTTGCGACCAGCGGTCGAACGGGTGCTTGTGGCACTGGGCGCATTCGAGGCGGATGCCCATGAAGGCGGCAGCGGTCTTCTCGCCCCACTGCTCGATCGGCACATTCTGCTGGCGCCGCCAGAACAAGTCGAGCGTATCGCGCTGGGCGTAATCGGTCTCATAGCCCCGGACGGCGGCCTCATCGATCTTGACCACCTGCTGGACCCAATCATCCGGTTTTTTGCCTTCGCGGCTGGTGGCGGTCAGAACGCCCTTGGCGATCTGGTCGTAAGGCATGTTGTCGAAGACGCGCTTCTTGAACCAGTCGTGCCACATCTGGCTGCGCTTGGACTTCATCGGCTGCGGGTTTTCCAGGGCGAGCGTGTCGTTGCCGGTGATGTCGGAGAACTTGGTGGCCCACAGGGCGGCGTGCAGGGGATGGGCGAGCAGCGCGTCGATCTTCTTGGCCCGCTTGTCGGGGCTCTTGTCCGCCAGGAAAGCCCGAATTTCTTCCGGCGACGGCAAACAGCCGAGCGTATCGATGGTCACGCGGCGGAGAAATTCCTCATCGCTGGACAGATCAGAGGGGACCATGTTCAGCCGGCGGAGGCGGGCGAACACTTCGCGGTCGATGAAGTTGACTTCGGGCACCTTGGGATACGCAAAGCCCGCGGGCAAATCCAGCGGCACCAGGATGCGGACGGGAATGACGTTACCGCGATAGCTGACGATAATGGCGGTGCCGCCCGCCTTGAGCGCGCGAATCTGGCCCAGGTTGGTCACGTCGGCGACCGCGTCGTCGTTGGTGCGGAAATCGCAGAAGGAAGTGATGTCCACGGTGGAGCCGTCGGCGAAATTGGCTTTGACTTCCAGCTGGCAACTTTCGTTGGGCTTTTGGAAGGCGAATTCCGGGGGCGTGATGGTGATCTTCTTGACTTCGCCGCTGCCCGCTTGCCAGGGCGCGCCGCTTTTCATCCACTCCTTGAAGATGCGATACTGCCAGGAATCCTTGGAGAAGCGCAGGCCGCCGCCGTGCTCGACGGCCCCGGTGGCCTTGAGCAGCAGCAGGCTGTTTTCCGGATCGGTGACACTGACGCGCCGTGCTAGGCCGTCGCGGGTGACGGTCATGTAATCGCGTTCGGGGTCCCAGCCGAACAGGGACAGGCGGAAGCCGCCCTTGCCCTGGAAAGAGCCGTGGCAAGAGCCGGAGTTGCAACCCATGCGGCCGAACAGGCCCATGATGTGACGCTCGAAATCGACTTTGTCCACGGTCTTGTTGCCGGGGAGATCGACGGCGGCGGGGCTGGGGGAGGCGACCATAAAGCCGAGCGCTAAGGCCACGAGGTAAGACCCCAGGCGGGGTAACTTGCTGGCAGCGTACATTCCGGATCCTCCGAAGGTAGGCCCGCTTCAGGCAGGAAAGGACAGCGGGTTAAGGCGAGCTTAAACGGCGGGAGGGCTGCGGCAGCAGCCCTTCATAAAGATTTAACACCATCCGGGGGCGGCAGGCAAGAAAAAAAGTGAAAAATTTTGGCGGGACGTTTAGCGCCGCACCATTATCTGATTGATTTTGCCGTCGGCGTTGGTGGTGATCCAGGCGTCCTTATAGATAAACAATTCGTTATAGGTGAACAATTCGTTTTTCAAGCCGTTTTTGATAGTGTCGCCGGCTTCGATTTTCTTGGTTGCCTTGTTGAATCTGGCCTTCACGACCTTGACATTTTCCGCCACGATCAGGGTAACGTCTTCGCGCTTTTCGCCCTTTTTTTTGCTATAGCCCTTCATCACAGTGAGTTTGTTGCCGTCCACCTTCTTGATGGTCCCCCAAAACTCAGCGGAAACCACGAGGGGGTTCGGGTCGGGCTTGGGGTGCATGGCGCCGGCCTGGTCAACGAGCAACTCCTTGATCTTGGAGCTTGGACCGGGAACCGGTTTTTTGGCCGCTTCGTCGGTTATTTCTTTTGTTGTGGGTTTAGGGTCGCTAGGGTCGCTGTTTCCTTTTGTGAATTGCGCGGGAGGCGGTACTTTTTGTGCAATGTCCGGTGGGGCGACTTGATCGGTGCCCTGGAATTCTGTCAAGGAACTAATAAAAAAGAATAGTACCAGACAACCAACAATACTTAAGATCACCACAAAAACCCGTAGAAACACCTTATGTCTGCGGTACTTAACACAAAGCCCAATCAAGGTTGCCAAACTTGTGAAGAAACCGAAGAGTCCGGTCGGCGAATTAACAAGGAGGAAAATTATTAAGGAGGCCACAATAATTAAGATCACCGCCGAAACTAGAAAGATAGGCAGCCTATTTTCGGTGTTTTCCCAAGCGCGCCGAAGGAGGCTGGAGAGGTTTTCCCAAGCGCGCCGAATCCGCTTTCGGTGCGTAAGGCAAAACCCAATCGCCACTGCCAAGCATGTGAAAAAAGTCACGATTCCGTAGAGCGATTGAAATTCCATTGCCGTCTCCTGATTGCCGGAAACCCGAGCTACTAATTCGAAATTGCGAGGTCCCCCAGATAAATCAATGGTTAAACAAAAACGGTGCCGCAAAACTAAACGCAAGCAGACTCGGGTGGCTAATCGATACCTAGCCCCAACTTGATGCCAACTTCCAAAAAATCCTCAACGATCACACCGCTGGCGATCCCATGCAAACGAACGTCTTGTGGACCAACCTTTCCAAGAAAGCAATTTCCAACCGCCTAAAAGAACAGGGCACCTCGGCCGGCCCCAAGATCGTGCAACAACTCCTCGAAACACCCGCAAGGTCAGGACACATCCCATGAGGGGGGGATATTTGCTGGCAGCGTGCATTCCGGTGGATCCTCCGAAGGTAGGCCCGCTTCAGGGCGAAAAAAGCAGCGGGTTAAGGCGAGTTTCCAAGGCGGGAGGAATGCGGGAGCAACCCAATTTTAAAATTACTGACAGCTGCGCTCAAAAGTAAAGTTTTCGTACTTGTCTGGCAGGGAAAATTCCAGGAAAAACCGGATCCCCTGACTTTACTTTGAGCGCAACGGTCAGTAAATACCAACCCCGGCCGAAAGGCAAGTAAAAAGTGAAAAATTTGGCGGGAAAGGGTTTTACGTTTAGCGCTCGGGTGATCGTTTGCAAAAAGATATCCTTCTTGCAAGCTTCACCCGTGCGCTAAAAGTAAACATCGCAAACTAATGCGTTATTTGGCGTCTTTCTTCTTCTTTTTTACAGTTAGGCGAATGGCGGTGATGTTCTTGTTGTCCTCA
>CAZFGM010000626.1:0-4387 GCA_964518515.1 uncultured Alcaligenaceae bacterium
TCTGTTAGCCTGGTCAAGTTGGGCAGGATTCAAAACGGGTTCGGCGAATGTTTACGTATAACTTTGGAAAGAAGCCAGGGCTGACCCCTCACCTCTCCCCAAGAACTTCACAAACGACCAGACAATTACCCGCGCCAGCCCGTTGATACAGATCTACCAGGGCCGGAAACCATTCCTGAGCATACGCCAGTTCCTCGGCGCGGTCTTCCTCGGTAGTCAGGTCTTCCAGAAGGGCCAGATCGGCGGCGCGCCATTGCTGGGTGTCCACGGCCTTCAGATAATCGGCCAGGCGGCGGACAGCGGCGCCGTCGTTCCAGCCGGCATGATCGGGGCGATAATAGGCCGAGCCGAAGACGAGATCGCGCGCGCCGAAATGAACCTGGTGAATGGCAGGCCAGTGCCGGCGTTCGGCCCCAAGGCGGGCAAACTGCTCCGGGGCGAGAAGGGCGAGCAGCGTTTGCGGGGCGGTTTCCAGTTGCGGGATCTCGCGGGCGGCGAGCAGCAGCAGCTCGCCGACCAGGAGCCGCCAGCGCTGGCGGTCGAACGCCAGGGTGTCGGCCACGCGCCCGAGCAGCAAATCTTCCGGTCCGAGGTGATAGCGCTGCTGAAAATCCCGCGCGGCCGGCAGCCACTCGGCACACAAAAGCCGGCACGGCGCAAACGATCGCTCCTGCCAGCTCGCCGTCAACGCGGGATGAAGCCGGTGGTGGAACGTCTCGGTGTCCAGCAGATAAAAATACAGCATGGAGAAATTGACGAGGAAGAGAAGAAAACCTCCGCGCCAGGGGAACCCCCAGGGTGGAAAACTCGCCCTGGGGCTTGAAATAAAAACTTTCCCGAGCCGACCCCCAGGGCTCGAAGACTCGCCCTGGGGCTTGAAAAAAAATAACCCGGACCGGCGTGGCAGCCGGTCCGGGGAAGGGTTGGCCGAGCACTTAGTAGCGGCGTCCACGATCGGTGCCGCCGGGGTAGCCGCGGGGCCCGGCGCCGCGGGGCCCGCCGCCGCCGAAGCCGCGTCCGCCGCCGCCCGGGCCGCGTTCTTCGCGCGGCTTGGCTTCGTTGACCGTCAAGACGCGGCCCTTGTGGTCGAAGTTATTCAGGGCCTCGATCGCCTTTTGCGCCTCCGCGTCGTTGTCCATTTCCACGAACCCGAAGCCCCGCGACCGGCCGGTTTCCCGGTCGGTGATCACCTGGGCCCGCGTCACCTTGCCGTGCTGCTGGAAGAGCTCGAGCAAGTCGTCGGCGGTAGCATCCCAAACGAGGTTGCCGACGTAAATATTCTTCGCCATCAAAAAAACCTTTCCGTGCCGCGCTTGCTCTTCCCCCTCTGGTAGGACTCAACCTGTCCGAGGGATGAAGTTCGCCGCGGCACTCGACAAAAAAATCACTGGAAACCTTCGATCCGCCTGGCCTGCCCATAGGTAGCGGATCTTCCTGGATTGTCGCAAACCGCAAGCCTTCGCCCGATCGCGGATTTTACCTGCTCGGTCCAGACCGCAGTATCAGCCAAAAAAACCGTGGTTCTCCCTCCTCCGGCCCCAAACGCCTGTGCATTTTCTCCCTGGTCCGGCCAATCTTGGGGCCGGATGTACCCCCCTTCGCGGAATTTTTCGTGAGGACTGCAACACCCGATGTGCTAGCCAGCGAAATACACGGAAAGGAAGGGACTTGACCGGACTGGGGATCATTCTCCTGAAAGGACCGAAACCTGCCGTGTTCAGGCAGCGCCTGAATCACTGTAGGATTCTACCGTAGGGCCGCGAAAAGTCAAAGGGCAATTTTCAGTTATCCCCTGCCCAGGGTTCACGACACGGTTTGTAATTTTGCTGCAAATCCTGTAGGGAACGTCCTCCGTGGCGTTCCGTTGGTTTCCCTCCTACCGGAACGGCACAGAGGCCGTCCTGCCCAACGGCAGCTCGTCCGCACGCCTCCCACAGGATCGCTTGTCTTGGCCCCTGACCCGGTGACGACGTGCTTGCCGTCGCCGCTCAGGGCCAAGCTCGATTCCTCTGCATCTTCCGGCACCCAAACCACCGCAGCCCGGCTCGCGGGACTTGGCCAGGAGCTGCGGTTGTCCGAGCGACGAGGGTCCGAGACTCGCGCCGAGCGAGAAGAGTCACTCGCGGCACGGGACTTGGCCCGTTTCCGCTTCGTGCCTTGCCACCTACCCCCGAAAAACCGCCCCTTGGCCTTCCGCCCTTGGCCGCCACTGGGTATCATCGAGTGGAGTTTGCGGTTTGGCCAAACAGGTGCGCCATGGCTTTCCGACGGGTAGTCGTGACCGGGATGGGCATTGTCAATCCCATCGGCAAGAACGCGGCGGAATTCTGGGACAGCCTGGTCCACGGCAAAAGCGGCGTGCGGACCATCCAGGCCTTCGACGTTGGGCCTCTGCCGGCGCGCATCGCCGGTGAAATCCCGGATTTCGACGCCAAGCACTATATCGACAAGAAAGATCGCAAAAGCATCAAGGTCATGGCCCGGGCCATTCAATTGGCGGTGGCCGCCGCCCAGCTGGCCCTGGACGATGGTAAGGTCGATAAAAGCCAACTGGATCCCACGCGCTTTGGCGTCGAATTTGGGGCCGGGCTGATGCCGTCCGAGCCGGCGGAACTGGGGCCCGCCTCCCGGATCAGCACCACGAACGGCACAACGCCCCCGGCGGACCTGCGCCAATGGGGCGCCGAGGGCTTGCCCGTCATCTCGCCCTTGTGGTTGTTGAAATACTTGCCCAACATGCCGGCCTGCCACGTGTCCATCCTGCACAACGCCCAGGGGCCGAGCAATTCCCTCATCGCCGGCGACGTGGGCAGCCTGTTGGCTCTGGGCGAGGCCTACCGCATCATCGGCCGCGACCAGGCCGACTTCTTCCTCGCCGGCGGCGCCGACACCAAGCTGCAACCGTTGAGCCTGGCCCGGCAATGCCTGTTTGCCGAGTTGTCGCGGCGCAATGATTCTCCGGAACAAGCCTGCCGGCCCTTCGACAAGAAGCGTGACGGCGCCGTCCTGGGCGAAGGCGGCGGCGTCTTCGTGGTGGAAGAGCTCCAGCACGCCCGCCGCCGCGGCGCCCGCATCTATGCTGAAATCGTCGGCTTCGCCTCCGCCTTCGACCGCGGCCGCACGGGAAAAAGGCTGGCCCAGGCCATGCAATCCGCCCTTCGCCAGGCCGGCATCACCCCCGACGACGTCGATCATGTTAACGCCCACGGCCTCGGCTCGGTCCCTCTCGATCCCTGGGAAGCGCGGGCCATTCACGACGTGTTCGGCAAGCGGCCGATCCCGGTCTTCGCCGCCAAGAGCTATTTCGGCAACCTCTACGCCGCCAGCGGCACCAGCGAGCTGGCCGCCAGCGTTCTGGCCCTGGTGCACGGCCAGGTGCCGCGCACCCTGAACTACGAAGAACCCGACCCGGCCTGCCCGGTGGCGGTGACGCGCGAAATCCAACCGGTGACCCGACCGTATTTCCTCAAACTTGGATTGACGGATCTGGGGCAGTGCGCCGTCGTCGTGTGCCGTAAGTGGGAATAGGAAGGAATAGGCTGAA
The DNA here is from genome assembly GCA_964518515.1 of uncultured Alcaligenaceae bacterium. Classification (GTDB taxonomy): domain Bacteria; phylum Planctomycetota; class Planctomycetia; order Gemmatales; family Gemmataceae; genus CAZFGM01. The sequence goes on from CAZFGM010000626.1 coordinate 3,545, forward strand.
TAATGCTGCGAAAGATTTATTGGAGTGAGTGCGATGGGGCATGTCGTTCTGCTCGGCGATTCGATCTTCGACAACGAGCGTTATGTTCCGGATCGCCCGCCGGTGATCGAGCAGCTTCGCCGGAGTCTTCCCGCGGGTTGGCGCGCGTCGCTGCTGGCGGTGGATGGCCACGTAACCAGCGATGTCTTCGAGCAGCTGGCCCGCTTGCCGGGCGATGCCACGCATCTGTTTGTCAGTGCCGGAGGCAACGACGCGCTGGGTGAGATTACCATCCTTCACGAAACTGCTGGCACAGTCGCCGGGTCGCTGGAAATCCTTTACGAGGTCGGGGCGAAATTTCGCGGCGATTATCGCAAGATGCTGCAGGCGGTATCCGCCGCCGAGAAACCGGCCGCGGTCTGCACGGTTTACGATGCGATGCCTGGACTTGGGCAGGCGGAGCAGACGGCCTTGGCGTTGTTCAACGAAGCGATCCTTCGGGAGGCGTTTCGGGCCGGCCTGCCGGTCATCGACCTCCGCTTGTTGTGCACTCACCCGGCGGATTATTCTCCTCTCTCGTCCATTGAGCCGTCGGTTGTCGGCGGCTCGAAGATTGCCCGGTTGATTGCGGCGATAGCGACGAGCCATGACTTTAGCCAACGGCGAAGCGTGGTTTATTGGTGAGGGCAAGGAGAGGTAAAAAAAATGGCCTTCTGGCCGGGGCCGCGGGTGCGCCGGACAAGGATCAGGGTGAGCGACCGGGGTTAAGGGGGGTTAAGGGCGGCTGACCCCCACCGTTTTCCCCCAATTATAACCTTCTTTCAGATGTAGCCCAAGGCATTTCGGCACCCCGCCCTTCGCAGT
>CAZFGM010000627.1:0-4384 GCA_964518515.1 uncultured Alcaligenaceae bacterium
TGCTTGAGCGTAATCAAATTAATGGGAAGCAAAAAATCCCTGGTTCACGGGGCTTCTCGCAGTTTGCCTTTAGGCTTCGGCGGCTAAAAGCCGAACGGCGAGAAACCCCGTGAACGGGGTTTGAAAATCAAGAAGGAGTTTCCCACAACCCGCCCTCAAGGGACGGGCCTACACCGCTGGCGCGGAAAGCCCCGTGAACGTGAACGGGGCTGAAAACAAGCCAAAACTATCCTCCTTCCCAATTACTTTGCTACAGTCTCTATTAATCTCGTTAGATTATTTTTAACAACCACTTCCCTGACTTGAATCTGGAGCCTCGGGAAAGGAGATCAACATCATGAAAATCCTGCCGTTGGTAAGCGCTTTCTTGCTTTTCGGTCTGGTCCTTTCCGGGCCTTCCCAAGGACCTGCTCGCGGTAATCCGGACCAGAAAAAGAAAGAAAAAAAGTTCGTGATCGAAATGCACGCAGTCCCCTGGGCCAAAGTCTTCTCTTGGTTAGCCGACCAGACCGGCCTACCGTTCCTTTCCCGGCAGGGGCTGCCCCCTGGCCATTTCACGTTCGTTCCCCCGAAAATCGGCAATGCCCCTCGCCAGTACACCCTCGCCGAGTTCATCGATGTCCTGAACGAAGCCTTGAAACCGAAATACCTGCTGGTTCGCCGGGAGAAGGCCTTGGTGCTGGCGCCCGCGGACGAAAAACTGTTTTCGCCAATCCTCAAAGCGTATTCGTTGTCCACCGGCAACGCCGAGGCCCTGGTCAAGATTCTGCGGGAACTTTCCAAGGGTTCCTCAGTAAAATTTTATGTCATCAACCCGAACACGATCTGGGTCCATGGATCGCTGGAGGACCACGTCGCGATTCTCACCAGGCTGGTGCAGGAACTCGATAGGAAAGACTGAACGAAAGAATAAACTCACTGGCCTTGTCAAGCGGGCTGCGGCGCGTTGACGCTGGCCAGCTGGTCCAACGCGCAAATGGCAATGTTGTCGGCGTCCGGATCGCCTATCACGAGGTTGCTCCGGAGCACGAAGGCAAAGTCGGGGTAGCGGACCTGATAAACGTCGCCATTCGACATGCGGACCTCAAAGGGCTGGAACGGACGGCGCTGAAGCATCTGACGTAGGGTTTCTGCTTTCATGCAAGAATTATTACAGGCCGAGGAGTCTGTGGCTACCGCCGATTCCCGATGTCCAAATCGTCGCGCTGCCGCTGTGTTTCAGCCTGGGCACCACGCATTCGCTGGACCATCGCGGAAATCCCAGCCTGTCGGTAGACCTTCACTCATTGACACCTGCAATTAACCACTTTACGATGAGAATGGCCTTTTTTTGCCGCCAGGCGGCGGGGAAAAATTGAGCCTCTTCGAATCCTTCCTGAGGGAGTATCCCATGCCGTTGCGCGACCACTTCCGCCCGCCGATTTCCTCGCGGTCGTCGTGGGAAGGGTTCCACGGCGGTTGGCCAATGGCGATAGTCCAGCGCTTATCCCAGCTGTTGCCCGACGACTTCACAGCGGAACCGCGGGTCCACCTCGGGACCTATTTCGAAATCGACGTGTGTGCTTACGAAGACGATGAACCCAAGCAACCTGGTTTCACCACGGGGGAGGACTCCGGCGGCGTGGCGACGGATGCCGATCTCGCCCAGCAGTACGAATACGAAGTGCTGGTGTTCGATCAAAGTCGTGGCCGGCTGTTGGTGGCGGCCGTGGAGATCGTCAGCCCGGCGAACAAGGATCGGCCGCAGAGCCGCCGCACGTTCGTCACCAAGTGCGCCGCCTTGCTGCAGCAGGGCGTGTGCGTGTCCATCGTCGATTTGGTCACGACGCGCAATTTCAATCTGTACGCCGACCTGCTGGCCCTGCTCGACCGGTCGGACCCGGCGTTCGCCGTCAATCCGCCTTGGGTATACGCCGTCACGTGCCGCGGGCGAAGAATCGGTAGTACCCCCCCGACTCGAAACCTGGGCCTACCCTCTCGCCATCGGCCAGCCGCTGCCGACCTTGCCGCTCTGGCTGTCCGAGGAACTGGCCGTCTCCCTTGAACTCGAACCGAGCTACGAAGAAACTTGCCGCGTACTCCGCATCGCGTAACACGTCGCGTTTTGCCTTATACCCGATCGGCAAACAAAAACGCCAGCAGCCGTTCCTGACCCCGATACTCCGGAATGACGATATCCGCGCCGGCCCGGACCAGGCGGTCGCGTTTCCAGGCGTTGATGCCGGAACGGCGAATCTCGTCGCTGGCGACGGCGACGGCCACGCCGCCGGCACGCTTGATCTCCTCGATCTCGACATAGCCGTCGCCGAATCCGAGCAGCTCGTCGCCGCGCAGGTTGTGATCGCGCAGGATGCACTCGATGATCAGCTTTTTGGAGAACTTCTGGTAATCGTCCAGCGCTCCGTAGATGTGGTCGCCGAAAAAAGAAGTCAGACCAAGGAGCTCGGCCTCGCGGCGGACGTAAGCGACATCGGTGCCGCTGGCCAGGTAAAGCGTCAAACCACGGCGGCGTAGATTCTCCAAGAACTGATGGCTGCCGGGAACGGTCCAGTCGGCGGGCGTGGCCCGGCCGGACGCCAAGGCGTCGAGCCTGCCCTGGATGCGTTGCATGAGCAGGTGGTGATAGCGGTGCTTGTATTCGAGCGGATCGCACGGGCGGCCGCCGCGCTTGTGGACCTCCTCGGCAAGTTGGATCATCTGGTAGATGGTCTGCCGGCCGTTGAGGCGCATGACGAAATCTTCGACCACGGCGATCAAAGTCGCACCGTCTTCTGGTGTGGCCGTTTCGCGCAGCACCTCGACCATCATGGGAATCATGACCTGCGGCCAGCCTTCGCGGATCAGCGACAGGGTGCCGTCAAAGTCAAACAGCACGGAGCGAAAGCGGCCGCGCGGCAGGTCGGAGCGGAGGATTTCGATTTCTTCATTAGCAAACGGGCCGGGCACGGCTTAGGGCTCCTCTCTTCATCGTCGCTGTCTTTTCATTCCCGGAAATTGGGAATCTTTCCATCATTCCGCAGAATTCTCCGACGCAGAAATTCTTCGCTGAAGTTCTCAGGAACGCTTTGTTTTACCACGTGGTCGGCCATAGCCACTAAGATCAACCGACTGAGGATCCGAAAATACCAAAAGGAGATTTCCCGGTGAAAACTCCACCTAGTAGAGCCGGAAGGGGTTGGTTCGGGTCATATTCCAAGTCCTCCGGTTTGGTCCAGGGAACCGGTTTGGCCGCTTGAATCACAAGGAAAGTGTTTGAGTCCCGTCCCTAAAATCTTTGTCAAGCCGCAAGGCGACCGGTTTCTTTTCGAAGGCGGTCCCGGGACCGGCAATATCCTGCCAGGAGGTATTGTATTTTTCAGTAGGGGTATATGCCTCTTTGGGAGTTTAATAAATAAGAGGCATGGATTCCAGCAAAGCGATGGTGTGGGGACTGTCCCAGGATTCATCCAGTTTGAATTGCTTGTAAAGCGGCATTTGTTCCAGGGGGGGCAAGAGCAAAACGCGCCAACTCAAGAGGGGCCGGCCATCCTTGCTGTAGCATCGGCCACCACCATACCCACCTCGCCGACCACCCCGGATCCGGGGCTTGTCAAAACCACCGGGACGATCCACACTTCCGCGTTTGGCAAAGAAAGCCGGTACGGAACTCCGCCGGCGTAACTGGTCCCATAATTCAGCAGACAGTGCTCATGAGCGGCGCTTTGCACCGCCTCGGCCTTGAGGGCGCGCCTGCGCCGTCGAGGAGCCTGAACCGGCGCTCCCTCTTTTTTCTGCCCGGCCATACCCATTTTTCCTTTCATCACGGTTTGACCTGAAACGCGAACAGCCTGGCGTTCCGCAGGTGGAACTTCAGCTGAATGACCTTGCCGGCAAGCGAAGCCAGGTCCTTATTCCCTTTCCAACCGAGGCGCTGGGCGAGACCATCCGTCGTGTTGGGGGTCGCATCCGCCAGGTCGAAGCCCGGCACCGGCTTGCCCGCGGCATCCAGGACGGCCACCCGCAGGGCGCCGCGGCGGGCGTCGGCGTTCACTTCCACGTTGGCCCCGTCCAGCTTGAAGGGGCGGGTGGTCAACTCGCCCTCCTCTTTTTGCGGCTCCAGGGAGACATAGCCGTCCTGGCGCAGGCTCGCCAGGCCAATGGCGGCCTTGCGCTTGGTCGCGCCGTGATCGCCGTCCCAACCACAGTAGTAGAAGCGCACCTCGCCTTTGTGCTCGACCGGCGGGCCGACGAAAAACACCATGCCGTGGTCGAAAGCCCCTTTCGGCCCCAGCGGCAAGAATACCTGGCGCTCGCCGGCGCGTTTCCAGTGCAGGCCGTCGCGACTCGTGGCCAGCTGAATAGCGATGGTGCCGAACTTGCGCGGCAGGGCTTCCTTCACGTTGGT
>CAZFGM010000628.1:0-4365 GCA_964518515.1 uncultured Alcaligenaceae bacterium
CAACGAGGGAGTTTACCATGAACTGTCGCCGGGATAGGAACCCGGCCTCGATTTCTCGGTCGGTGCGGATTACAATCGAATTGTACCAAGGACCTCCTGCCGCGGGGTTTTCATGCATCGATTCCTCTCATGGATTGTTGTTTTAATCGTCATTTTTCTCGCCGGCCCGGTGGCCCGCGCCGCGCCGCCGTCGCGCGAGGGGCTGGAATTTTTCGAGAAGAAAATCCGCCCGCTGCTGGCCGAGAATTGCCACATGTGCCATGGTCCGGAAAAGCAAAAGGCCAAGCTGCGGCTCGATAGCCAGGCGGCTTTTCTTAAAGGCGGCGAGAGCGGGCCGCCGGTGGTGGCGGGCGAGCCGGGCAAAAGCCTGCTGCTCAAGGCGGTGAGCTACACCGATCCGGAGCGGAAGATGCCGCCGCGCGGCAAGCTGGCGGACCAGCACATCGCCGACCTGACCGCCTGGGTCAAGATGGGCGCGCCCTGGCCGGACGAAGCGCTGGTCAAGAAGGGCGGCGGCAAGGAATTCAACCTCAAGGAACGGAGCCGGCATTGGTCCCTCCTGCCCCTCAAGAACGTGCCGCTGCCCGCCGTGCTGAATCAGGATTGGCCGAAATCGCCCATCGACAACTTCATACTGACGGCCCTGGAAGACAAAGGCTTGAAACCGGCCCCACCGGCCGACAAGCCAACGCTGCTGCGCCGCGTCACCTTCGATCTGATCGGCCTGCCGCCGACGGCCAAGGAGATTGACGATTTTCTCAAGGATGAATCGCCCGAGGCCTTGCGCAAAGTGGTCGAGCGCCTGCTGGAATCGCCGCATTATGGCGAACGTTGGGCGCGGCACTGGCTCGATCTGGTCCGCTTCGCCGAGACCTACGGCCACGAGTTCGATTTCGAGATTCCCCAGGCCTGGCGCTACCGCGACTACGTGATTCGCGCTTTCAACAGCGATGTGCCTTACGACCAGTTCGTGCGCGAGCACCTGGCCGGCGATCTGTTGAAGGAGCCGCGGCGCCATCCCACGGAAAGATTCAACGAGTCGATCCTCGGCACCGGCTTTTTCTGGCTTGGGGAGGCCAAGCATTCGCCCGTGGACGTTCGTGGCGACCAGGCCGACCGCATCGACAACCAGATCGACGTCTTCGGCAAGACCTTTCTCGGCATGACCCTGGCCTGCGCCCGCTGCCACGACCACAAGTTCGACGCCATTTCGACGAAGGATTATTACGCCCTGGCCGGCTATTTGCAGAGCTCGCGCATGCAACTGGCTTTTCTGGACGGACCCGAGCTCTGGAAGGAAAAACTGCGCGATTTGCGCGAGGTGCGGCAAGAGCTGCAGCAGCGTGCGACGGATCATGCCGTCGCGGTTGTGGCCGGCCAGTTCGATACCCTGGCCAAGCAGTTGCCCTTCGCCCGGCCGGAAGGCCCCAAGGGCCGCTGGCACCTCCTGGGTGATGCCAAGAGCAAACTACCCTTCCCCGCCAAACGCCAGGCGGCGGTGCAAAAACTCCAAGCCCGCGGAGCGGCCGAGCGCGCCGCCAAGGGCGCCGTTTTCGCGGATTTTCGCCAGCACGATGTCAAGGATTGGTTTCTCACGGGTGAGGCCTTTGGCCAAGTCCCCAGCCGCGGGACGGAGGTGCTCGTCCAGGAAAACCGGCCTATCCTCGTGCAGCAAATCGCCCCGCCCGGCCTGGCTCATAGCGGCCTGGTTTCCGGCAAACTGCAAGGCGCCCTTCGCTCACCGACTTTTACCATCACCAAGAAAAAGATTCACCTGCACGGCGGCGGCCAGGGGACCAGGATTAACCTGATCCTCGACGGCCTGCAACTGATCCGCGACCCCATCTACGGGGGCCTGACGATGAACTTGAACAACGAGTCGCTGCAATGGCGCACGTTCAACGTCGGCATGTGGCTCGGCCACCGGGCCTACCTCGAGGTTTTGGACGACGGTCCCGGCTATGCCGCCGTGGACCGGATTGTTTTTTCCGACGACGGCCCGCCGCCCGAAGGTCCGAATAGTCTTCTTCTTGGTTTGCTGCAAAATTCATCCCTCAAAACCGAGGAGGCCCTGGTCAAGAATTATCGCCATCTCTTCGAAGAACTGCTGGGGCAATGGCGCGCGGGCAAGCTGGTCTCTCAAGCCGACGCCGCCGACCGCATTGAGCTGGTGAACTGGATGCTGCAAGCCGCCCAGCCGACCTCCCCGCCGGCGCCGGAGGAGGCCGCGCGCCTGGCGATCTTGTTCAAGAAGCATCGGGGACAGGAAGCCGCCCTGCCTTCCCCGCAGCGCGGCTTGGCTTTGGCCGACGGCTCCGCCGTCAACGAAAAAGTCTTCATCCGCGGCAACCACAAGAATCTGGGAGACGTTGTGCCGCGCCGCTTCCTGGAAGTCTTCGGCAGCGCCGCGGAAACCCCTCCCGAGAAAGGCAGCGGCCGATTGGAGCTCGCCCAGCGCCTGGTCGATCCCTTCAAGACGCCGATCGTGCCGCGCGTCCTGGTCAACCGCTTGTGGAAGCATCATTTCGGCGAGGGCATCGTCCGCTCGGTGGATGATTTCGGCGTCCTCGGCCAGCCGCCCACGCATCCCGAGCTGCTCGATTACCTGGCCGTCCAACTCATCAAGCAGGGTTGGTCGATCAAGGAGATGCACCGCATGATGGTCCTGTCGAGCACGTATCAGATGGCCAGCAAGGCCGATCCGAAAACGGACGAACTCGATCCGGAAAATAGGCTGCTGCACAAGATGCCGGTGCGGCGGCTGGAGGCGGAGGCGATTCGCGACGCTATGCTGGCGGTGTCCGGCCGGCTGGACCGGACGCTGTACGGCCCGGGCGTGTTGCCACACCTGACGCCGTTCATGGTGGGCCGTGGCCGGCCGGGAACAAGCGGTCCGCTCGACGGCGCCAGCCGGCGCAGCGTTTACCTCAACGTCCGCCGCAATTTCCTCAACCCAATGTTCCTGGCCTTCGACTATCCGACGCCGTTTTCGACCATGGGCCGCCGCTCGGTCTCCAACGTGCCGGCCCAGGCCCTGACGCTCATGAACAATCCCTTCGTCTTGCAGCAGGCCGACCTGTGGGCAAAAAACGTGCTGGCCGAGCCGAAATTTGCGGATAGCGAGGGGATTCGCCGCATGTATGTGACCGCCTTGGCCCGTTTGCCGTCGGAGACGGAATTGCGTGAGATGCTCGGCTTTCTGGCGGACCAGGGCCGGGCTTATGGCAAAGCCGGCGACCCACGTGCCTGGCGCGACCTGGCCCATGTGTTGTTCAATGTGAAGGAGTTTATCTACGTGAATTGACCACCAGCGCTGGCTGACCTCCAAGGGAAATTCCCAGAAATAATGCGACGGGTGACAGGATGACAAGGTGACAGGTGAAGAGGTAAAAATACCATGACGATCCGGCAAATCCTTAACAGGACCAAGCGCCGTGTTGTTACTCTGTGGTTTGTTTGTTTTGGCCTGTTCATTTTGGGGCCCATTGTTTTTTCAGATGTGGTATTCATGGTTATCTTGGGCTTGGTCGGTTTCGGCATTGCCTTCGTCACAATGTTCTACTCGTATATGTTCGGCCTTCCCTGCCCAAAATGCCGGACTTCTTGGGGTCTCTTTGCGTATCATCATGGCGGGTTTAGCATTTCCCAACGGATTCGGTTTTGCCCGTTTTGCGGAACCAATATCGATGACGATTTGCAAAGTATGGGTCAGGAAAACGCGAACCATTTGACACAGGCGTAACTGACACGGGACAGGCAAAGTGGAGTGAAGAAAAATGGCTACCGCGCTATTGAGGAAACCTCGAGCATCCGGTCTTGGCACCCCCCAAATCGTGCCGCACCGCCGACGCTGGACGTGGCAGGAATTCCATCAACTGGGGGAAATGGGCTGGTTCGAAGGCAAACGGGCCATGCTCATCCATGGGGAGATACTGGAAATGGACGGTCCCAACCCACCGCACGCCATGGCCACTGGCCTGGCTGATTATGAAATGAAAAAAGTGTTTTCCGGCCGATTTTGGGTGCGAATCCAAATGCCTTTAATTCTTGGTTTGGATATCGACCCCGAGCCCGATGTGGCGGTGGTAACGGGAATTCCCCGCGATTATCCTACCGCCCATCCGACGACGGCACTTCTGGTGATGGAAATCAGTGACACCACCTTGACTTTCGACCTGGGGGAAAAAGCCAGCATCTACGCGGCGGGGAACATCCTCGATTATTGGGTGGTCGATCTGGTCAACCGCCAGGTCGTCGTTTTTCGCAACCCCCGGCCCGATCCGACGCAGCCGTTTGGTTTCGGCTATGCGGATCGGCTGGTCTTTGCTCCTGATTCCACCCTTTCGCCCTTGGCGGCGCCGCAGG
>CAZFGM010000629.1:0-4361 GCA_964518515.1 uncultured Alcaligenaceae bacterium
CCGTCGCGGGGGAACTGGCACCAGCGCCAGCGCCCAGAGCCGGGGCCTCGGCACCACCGCCTCCTCCACCGCCGCCGTCGGCGGCAGCGCCGCCTCCACCACCGCCGCCGCCACCACCGGCTTCGCCGGCTGGGGGAGTGCCGGCATCGCCGCCGCCGCCGGCGGCCGGATCCGGACGAGGTGGGGCGCCGAGCGGGTCGGCGAACGGATTATCGAACGGCTGGGAATCGAAGGTGACGAAGAAGTCGGGGAATAGGGGCTGAGGCGATTCGGGAGGCGGTTCCGCCTCCGGGGATTTTACCGGAGTGCCAGCAGGAATTTCCTCCTGGCTGGGGGGCGACATCTCGCCGGCGAAACCCCGCAGGCTGGCGGACTCGCCTGCGGGCTTGGGATCGAGTAGTGAGGGAGGGGCCAGGGGCGAGGCGGCCGGAGCGGCGGTGCCGGTATCGCCGATGCCGCGCGGCGGCTGGCCGACCGCGGCGGGGTCTTGCACGACGGCGATGGCGGCGGCGCCGAGGCCGGCGACGACGCCGAACAAATCGGTGGGCGATTCGCGTCGTTCGAGTTCCTCAAGCAGAGGCTTGAATTGCCTGAAGTAGGGGGTCTTTCGCGACCTGGAACGGCGTAGCCGCAGTTTCATGACGTATCCTTGGCAATCATGGGTTGTATCCTCCGTGCGCAGACATCCCGGCTCCGCACGAGGGGGAAAACTCAGCCACGGAAAAAACGGATCAATTCAATCCTCCGTGCGCGGACATCCCGGCTCCGCCGCGACGACGGATCAGGAACCACAGAGACACCGAGGACACAGAGAAGAAAACAACAGGGGAAAACTGAATGCCCTTCATCGTTATTCGATTTTTCTTCGGTGGCTCTGTGGTTCAATGAAAACTGGATCGGGCAAGGGCAAATTCATGCCGTGGAATGAAAAATCCTAATTTAAGACGTAAGCTTATGGCAATTGTAAGATTGTGGCGAACCACGAAAGAGGCGGCCTTTGAGAAAGCCAAGTGCAAGCGTCAACAGCGGTTGACATGCGGGAAAAGAGTTTGCGCCAAATGAAAATCAGAAGATCAGCTGGCGTCGCGGAATTGATCGGTACGGGCAAGAGGACAAGCATCCCCCTTGTGCAGGGATCGTCCGGGGTATGTGTGGAGTTTTGAGACTTTGGCCTACCCGGTGTTTCCAAAACCTTTTCAATCTTTGGGTTATGAAAAAAGCCTCGATCTCAAAATACTTTTGAGACTTTGAACTTGTTACTCAGTTGTGCCCCTGTCGCGGAATTTTGATCGGTACGGAGCGCAGGATACGTATAAACCAGGAAATGAGAAGGCCTTACAATACCGCGTCGTACCGATCAAGTGCCCTCGCGGAATTGATCGGTACGGGCTTGCTGGCAATTCACGCCGCCTACTTGACGTCCTCGTAAGAAAACGTCCGCTGGACTTTTTCGGTGGTGTAGGGTTGGCCGTCCACCTCGACATAAGGATAGACGAAGAAATTCAGGGCCGGCCCTTGTTGCGCGGGCACCAAGGTAAGATCGCGTCCGGACGAAAACATGACGCGGTCCTCGGTCAGGTTGGCGAAATAATACTCGCGCAAGGTGGGATGGCGGTTGGCCTCGGAAATATCGACGGGCACCCAGCCCGTGCCGTCGGGCAAAAACCAGGCCCAGCAGTGGTAGCCGCCGACCGTGCCGGCGCCGCGCTGGGGCGGAATGGGGAAACCGATGTCGAACTTGGCGGGTATTTGCCGGGCGCGGGCCAACGAGATGAACAGGCTGTGGAAATCGGTGCAGTTGCCGAACCTGCTGTCGCAGGCCCAGTCGGCATCGCCCCGTCCCCAGCCGATGCCTTCCTTGCTGTATTTCATGTGATCGTTCACCATGTCGTAGAGGATTTTCGCCGAGGCGAACTGGTCGTGGGGCAGCTTTCGATTCTTGAGGAGCGTCAGTCCCTTGCCGCCGACGGGGACCATCTTGTCGGCTTGCAGAAAGCGGGCCAGCTTTTCCTGGGGAGCCGGCTTGAAAAAGTGACGGGGATCGCTGTCGGTGCGGACTTCCTTGCGCGTGACCTTGAAGGTCAGTTTCAGAGGAATCTGGCCGTCCTCGTTGGCTTTGGCCTGGACGTACAAAATCCGGTTGCCGAATTGCTTTTCCTTGGCGATTGTTTCCTTGGCGGGCAGCTCCTTGGCCGCCAGGCTGACGGTCTGTTCGGCGGAATTGGCGGGGAAAGGCAGCCAGATGCGGGCTTCTTTGCCGGGGGGCAGGTCCTTCACGGTCGCGGCATACGTAAACAAGAATGTCCGCGTCTTGGGGGCCTTGAATATAGGTGGATCGACCTTGGCGGTCTGGGCAGCGGTGAAATCGACGCGCGTGCGCTGCCCCGCTTTCACCACGGCCTGGCGCACCACGCGGCGGGTGCTGCCGTTTTCCTCCCAGGTGGCGACCAACTCGTACAGGAAGGTTTGGCCCGCCGCCAGAGGAGGCGTGACAAAGGTTCGCACCGGGCCGCGCTGGCCGGTCGCATGAGTATCGATGGTCAACGTCGCCGTCGCGGGCAGACGGACTTCGACCACCGCGCTGTCCGCAGCAGAAGGGTCTGCTCCACGCGCTGCAACGCTTGGCAGAAACAAGGTCACGGCGACGAGAGGGAAATACCATGGCATAGTGTCCTCCAGGGGAAAAAGGCATCGTCTCGATGGTTCAAGTTCACAGAGGGAGAAACGAAGTGGCCTGGGAATAATCCCACCAACGAGGAGGCGCGGAATAGGAAGCAGCTAAAAAGGCGGGTGTGGACCAGGCCCGGTCACGCCGATGCGCATTGGAGAGGAAGTCAGGTAAAGCCGTGGTCCTGAATAATCATCGGTAGCCTCGCTGAAACTGAAAAGCTCCTACAAAAAGTTTAAGCGAGCGCCCCCGGTGGCGTCAAGGGGTTAGTAAAAATGGGCGTGGGAAAAATTGCTCCGGGTTGTGACTGCCCCGAACCAACCGGATGAATCGGGTCACTACAAGCAGCGACCAATTTGCCAGAACCAATTCCTGTGCTAGAGTGAAAGCAATGGAACGCGGGAGTTCCGGAGGACGCGGGAAAACCCGCACTTCTTCTGAAAACGCCGCTGGAAACGGGAAAAGTCCTTGACCGCCTGACCCATGATTTTCGCCTGGCCCGATTCGATTCCTTTTTTTTACCCTTGCATCCTCCGACCAGCAGATTACGCTGGACTTTTGCGAGTTGTTGGTACCGGGTCGCGCAAGGGCCGCCGGAAGGCACGCCGGAGCGAACGGCGGTGATGTGGAAGGTGTATCATGTCCATCAAAGTCCGTTGCACGTCGTGTGCGTACCGGTTGCGGGTGCAAGACGAATTGGCTGGCCGCACGTTCCGCTGCTTCAAGTGCGGCACCATAATGGCCGTTCCCGCCAAGGACCAGGCCGAAGCGGCCGCCGCCACCCAGGCCGAGGCGGCCGCCGCCACCATGCCACTCCCTTCCCCCGGCACGGCGCCCGCCCCGTCGCCCTCCCCGGGCGGCAAGGTAGAAGAACGTCCGCGCAAAACTCGAAAGTCCCGGCGCCGCCGAGAAGCGGAAAAGGCCGAGGCACAAAAGAAGCACAAGAAGAAAATCATCTTGATCGCTTCGGGAGGGGGAGGTTTTCTGGTCCTCGCCGCGGTCGCGGTGATCTTGATTTTCAGCCGCGGCAAGGAAATCGACCCCGCCCTCATCAATCCGGAAGCGGCGAAAGCGGCTTGGTTCCATAAAATCATGACCGAGGAAAGTGCCAAAGCCCAGGGCTTCGGCGAACGGTTTAACCGGACGGTGAAGCCGATCCTGAAAAACGGGCGCTACGATCTCCCGGAATTGGAACTCCGGGAACTGGAAAAGGCTTATCACGAAAGTTTGTCCGAACTCATGCAAATGCAGGGGCAGGTCCAGCATCTGGAGATCCCCGCGACCTCCTCGGCCCAAAATTATCATCAAGCTTACCTTCAGCTTTTGGCGGGCCATGAGCATCGCTTCCGCCAGTACTGGCGCGGGTTCCTCCATACCCTCAAAGATGCCAAACTTTCACCCGAGGAGAAAAAAAATAGGATCAAAATATTCCTCAATGAATATGAGAAAAAGGCCCAGGGGGAAGAAAACCTCATCAAAGCCGCTCAGGAAATCTATGCCCGCGATTTCGAGTTGCGCTGGCCAAAGAAGAGCGGAGAATAATGGCCATGCAACCTGACCGCGAAGGTTGATCAGGAAAGCCTTTTCAGGTGATGGGGCTTGCAATAAAATAAGTCTCCCCTCCCAGGATGTGAAATGCAGGGGGTGTAGTCGCCGTGGCATCGAAGGTTTTCGGGAAAAATCGCTGCTGAAC
>CAZFGM010000630.1:0-4359 GCA_964518515.1 uncultured Alcaligenaceae bacterium
GGTCTTTCCTTCTGGACGTTGTGAGAGACGAAGGTTCCGCGTTGCAGCGCTTCGAATATCTTGTCCAACGGGCACAACGCGAGCTTCTCGATGCCATGGATGCCAAGCCTATCACGGCTCTCGCACAAGAATGGATAACAAGAACCGTTCGCATACTCCTTCGCAAAAGAGCCGAGGATCTGACACAATTCCGAGATCTAAAGGCGAACGTGCGCGCGCGATTGGCTCAGTTGGTAATCCAGATTCAGGGAGCGCCGGATTCTCAGGCAGCGATCAACGCCCTCACAGCCGACGAGTGCATCATGGAAATCACCCGTGAGCTGTTTTCCGACCAATACAATGGTCTATTGCAGCAGATAGTTGATGACACCCGATTGGTTAGGAGGAAGTCCCTTCCGAACGGCCCGGCCCCGCAAGGGCCGGGCCTTCTTTCCTGAAACATCGGGTCGGTATGTCATACCGTCGAAATGCAGACCAATCGAGCTTACCCTGGCATCGTTGGGCCGGCAACTTAGTCTTTGTTGAACGCCCGCCCGGGCGAGATCACCCTGCCGGCCCCTCCTGCAATTCCCTGGCAAACTCCCGGACTCGCTGCTATCCTCCAAATACAATTTCCCGGTGTCCGTTTTCCCTCAACAACTGAGGACCACGCCCCATGCCCCCTTCCGCCCAGCCGCTGTTCGGGCCGCGCGGCGAGCGCGGCTACGATGCCGCCGCGGTCGAGACCTTCCCGTGGCCGGTCGTCGCCGGCTACGACGATGTCCACCGCTGGATGGATCAGGGCCAGGCCGTTCACGCCGCCTGGCAGCTCCGGGACGTGTGGGAAGGCCTCATCAAGTTCCTGGCAACCCTCGCCGTGGCTGACCACCTGGCCGCCGCCCCGGCCGATGACCCGCGCACCAGCCCGTTGCTCGCCGTGCTGCTCAACAACCGTGGCCTGAGCCTGGGCCACTGGACGGAACTGATGAAGATCGCGCTCAAAGGTGGTCCCTTGCCCGCGGCGCGCGTGCCGCAACTCAGCCCCCTGCTCTTTCCGGGCGCCAAACCGGGGCCGCTCTTCCGCCTGTTCGACGGCGACAAGGACAGTTTCATCCCTTGGCGGAACAAGTGCTTCGGCCACGGCGTCTTCCGCAAAGACCTGGGCAGCTACGCCGAGGATACCCGCCATTGGCTCGGCCGGTTGCACGACGGCTTCGACTTGTGCCGGCCCCTGCTCGAATCCCTGACACTGGAATCGGAAGGTCCCGATGGCGAAATTCTCACTTGGGGCCAGCAATCCCCGTTGCTTTTCTACCACACCCACCAACCGCCCGCGGCCGGCGCCTCCGCCCCGGTGCGCGTGCGGGTCCGGGGCGCCGAGTCAATCTCCCTCTCCCCGCTGTTGTCGGTGCAGCGCTGCGACGCCTGTGGCCAATGGGCGGCGTTCTTTTTCGACAAGTACAAACGCGACAAGCATCGCGCCTGGTTCCTCGATTTCATCGACGGGCACAGCACCGAGCGCAAGAACTTGGAGCCGCTGCGGCGCTGGACCGAGTTGGTGTCCGAAGCCGACTGGGCAGAGGTCGAAAAGCCGCCCGACCCGGCCGAGCGGCGTGAGCCGGACCCGGAGCGCTTCCGCGATTTCCAGCATGAGTTCGAGCCGCCGGTCTACCTGGCGCGGCAGGTGGCGGACTTCATTCGGGCACACGACCACGGCGTAATAGCGCTAACCGGGCCGGGCGGCGTGGGCAAGAGCTGGGCGACCGCTGGCCTCGACCACGCCGGTATGCTGCCGGCGGTGCTGGGCCGGGTCGTCCCACTCCTGGACGTATCGATGCACGGCCCGACAGCGCCGCGGGCCAGCGAGGTCTGGAACGCCCTGGCCGAGCGTGCTCGACGGGTTAAGCGCTGGCAGGTGCCGCCCTGGCCGGACGGCCCGGAGCCGCACACGCGCTTCGCGGCCTGGCTGGCGGCGCTGATGTGGGCCAACGGCCTGGGTGAATTGCTGGTGGCCCTGGACGGCCTGGACGACCTGCCGGCCGACAGCGACGTGCCCGACCTGTGGCCGCCGGCGGGCGCGCTGCCGCAAGGCTGTTACCTGGTGCTGTCGAGCCGGCCCGGAGTGCGGGCCGCGGCTGAGAACGGAATACGGCGTGTGCGCAGCATGGCCGACCACTTCCGCGAGCTGCGCCTCGGCCCGGACGAGCCGGAGCACCGGGCGGTCCTGCGGTCTTACGCGGCGAAGCGCCTGGCCCGGCCCCGCCCGGACGGAGAGGGACCGCTGCCCGCCGCCTGGGCCGAGCCGCTGATCGACCAGGCCGCCGGCAGCTTCTTATACGTCTTCCACTACTGCCGCGCGCTGCACTTCGGCGTCTACACCGCCCTGACCCAGCTGCCGCCCCCGGCCGCCTACTACCCCGCCTTCTTCGAGCACCTGCGCGGCCGCGTGGGAGACGACCTGTTCGAGGGCCATTACGCCCGCGCGCTGGCCCTGATCGCAGTAGCCCGTGACCCGGTTGGCCTGACCCACCTGACCGCGTGGGGCCTGGAGCGCTCGCGGCTGGTCGTCATCCTGGATGACCTCGCCGACCTGCTCCGCACCCGCCGGGAACCGTGGGATACCGAGACGCTCTACACCCTGGGCCATGACGCCATCCGCCAGTTCCTGACCGAGGACACAACTTGGCGGACGCGCCTTGCCGAAGCCAACCGCTTCCTGGCGGAGCTGGCCGTGCAGCGTTTCGGCAACGACTGGTCTTCCGTCGATCCGTTTGATCCGGTGGAGCGGTACCTGCTGTTCCACTTGCTCGACCATGCAACTAAGCCCGAACTCCGTGAGCGGCTGCTGACCGATACGGGGCTTGCGCCCGCTTGTTTTAAACATGGCCTCGCCCTATCCAAGAAGAGAAATTGGGCGACCAGTTTGTTTGCGTTTGGAATGGCTCTCACCCTGTGGGAAGACCACGTTCACCGTAAGGCCCATCGCGATTTGCGCGACGATCTGGCCCGGGCCTTGATGAACCGGGGTATTGCTTTGAACGCCCTAGGCCGCCTGGATGAGGCGCTGGCAGATCACTGTGGCGCAACCGGTTTGTACGAGCAGTTGGTATGCCGCGAGGGCCGTCGAGAGCTATGCGACTTCTTAGCCTGGACTTACATGAATCGGGGGATCGCCCTCAAAGGGCTTGGCCGCGTGGAGGAAGCACTGGCCGAATACGGCATCGCGATCAGCCGGTATGAAGACCTCGTGAACCGCGAGGGCCGCCGTGAGCTGCGCAACGAGATGGCCGAGGCTTACATGACGAGGGGTATCGCCCTGAGCACCCTGGGCCGTGGCCAGGAGGCAGTGGCTGACCACGGCGCTGCAATTAATCTACGCGAGGAGTTGGTGCACTTCGAGAACCGCCGCGAGTTGGCCGGTGGCTTGGCCCAGGCCTACCTGAACCGGGGGGTCGCCCTTAAACCGTTGGGTCGCCTGGAAGAGGCGCTGGTCGACTACGGCACCGCGATCAGCCTGTATGAAGAACTCGTGAACCACGAGGGCCGCCGCCATTTGCGAAATGACCTGGCCGCGGCCTACCTAAACCGCGGCAACGGCTTGCGGAAATTGGGCCGGGTTCAGAAGGCGCTGACCGACTACCGTGCCGCGATCGGCCTACGCGAGGAACTAGTGCGCCGTGAGGGCCACCAAGAACTGGCGGGTGACCTGGCGCGGGCCTACGCGGTCCATGCAAACCTTCTGCTTCGCATGGGGCAGCGGGACAACGCTGGCCAGCGGGCGCGGGAGGCCGTGTCGATCCTGCAAGCTGAAGTCACCCGTACCGGCCGAGCCGACCTGAGCCGCGCTCTGGCATTTGCGGAAAAAGTGGTCCGGGCTACGATCCAAGCGGAGGAAACTCCGGGGGTTAGGGAAATGAGCGAACCGAAAGCTGTGGCCCAGAACGAATCGGCTTTAATGGAGAAAGAGATTGACCATCCTAATACGGACTGAAAGACCTACGTTTGCAGTCCTTGCAGCAGAACGGCTGGCCTCTTGGTGTGACCCAGCGGGCGGACCCCCCAGCTACACCGAGAAATTGGTCCGCCATACAAATTTCCCGTTAGCGTTTGGCGTCGCACAATCGTTGTGGTGGGTTATCCCTACTCCACGCCAATGTGGTCCAACTAGGACCCTTCTCGAGCAGTTTTTGAGGGGGCTTCAGTCTCTGAATGAACTGGACCTGGTTTCGATAGCGCAAAGGCTTGAAACATGGCTTCTCCCAGGCTACTCGGAAATGCAGGAACCGATGTACGTCGCTATTGCTCTCGTAGACAAGCACGGGAAGGCGGGTGTAGTCGCTCCAGCATCGTAAATTAAGCCGCGAAACGCTGGAAACCATG